>JBPYFC010000211.1:0-4595 GCA_051984705.1 Chthoniobacterales bacterium
ATGAGGATTCTTTTTTAGAAGGGAGTGCGCCGCCATGATCATTCCGGGCGTACAAAATCCGCACTGAAGACCGTGTTCCTCCCTGAACCCTTCTTGCAGTGGATGGAGCTGTCCATTCTCGGTCAAACCCTCGATAGTTTGAAGTTCTTGCTCGTCTACTTGGACTGCGAACAGGGTGCACGATTTGACCGGTTTTCCGCCGAGAAGAACCGTGCACGCGCCGCAGCTAGTCGTGTCGCAACCGATGTGCGTTCCGGTTAATCCCAAAACGTCTCTTATGAAGTGGACCAGCAACAGCCGGGGCTCCACCTCCGCCTCGTGGTCTGCTCCGTTTATCTTAAAGCGAATTCGTACTTTCGTGCTCATAGTTAAATTCCGGCCAGCCGCCGTCATTGAGACGCCCTTTCGCGGGCGCGAACCAATGCGCGAACGGTGAGCTCGCGTACCATCGACGTTTTATAAGAAGCGGGGCCGCGTAAATCGGAACTTGGTTGTGCATCCTCCGCCGCAAGTCGACCGGCTTGGTCGACGTTCACCGCATCGAGAGTTTTTCCTCGGAGGAACTCGCTCGCTCTTTGCGCGAGAAGAGGAGTCGGCCCAACGTTGGTCAACCCGATCCCCGCACGATCGCAAATCCCCGACGCCCCGAGCGTAATTTGCGCGGCCACGCCGACCGTTGCAAAATCGCCGACTTTTCGTTCCAGTTTGAAATAAGCACCGCCGCTATGCTCGGGCAGAGTTGGGATTCGGATCTCGGTCAGGATCTCGTCTTGCTCCAGTGCGGTGGCGAAAAGAGAAATGAAGAACTCTTTGATTGGTATCACTCTTTCGCCGCGAGGACTCGAAGCGACGATTTCGGCGCTTAATGCCAGCATCGTAGCCGGGTGATCGTTGGCTGGGTCGCCGTGCGCAAGATTCCCTCCGACCGTGGCCATATTTCGGACCTGCGGATCGGCGATCATACTGGCAGTATCCAATATGATCGGATATCTGGTTCTGATAAGATCTGAATCCTCGAGATCCGACTCGCGTGTCAGGCCGCCTATTTTCAGATAGCCGTCTGCTTCCCGGATGTAGCTCAGATCGGGGATACGATTGATATCGATGAGGAACTCAGGCCGTGCCAGACGCATCTTCATCATCGGAATAAGGCTTTGGCCGCCACTCAGGATTTTGGCGTTGTTTCCGTGCTGCTGCAGGAGCGAAAAAGCTTCCGCAATGTTTTTCGGCCGGAGATATTCGAAGGATTGGGGGATCATGAAGGGGTCGGGCAAAAGACGTTTATTTGTTTTGACAACAAATCACTCATAAGGGATCCACGCGGTCCTTTTGGGGAACTCTGCCTCGACGTTGGGGGGAGTGGGCGAGGTATTCCTGGAGCCACTAAGAAAGCCATATAGTTCGGAATAAATGCAGCCACAAGAAATTTGTGCCGTAAGTGATCGGGAACATCTGGCCGATTCGTTGGCTTCCCAGCTTGAGGCGCCAAACGTGAGCGGGCGCTGGCGGCAATCCGATTTCTGGTTTAATTGAGCAGCTTCGCGTGAGGCTGATGCAAAAAATATTCTGTGTCGTTGTCCTGTTCGCAGTCTTGGCCCTCAGCGTCCGGGGCCAATCGATTCAAGGTCTTCCCAAGCTCACCGATGCGGCTCAAATCTCTCTCATCACCTACTCTCCGGGCCCTGAACTCTACCAGGCCTTCGGGCACAGCTGCATCCGAATCAGAGATGACAGCTACGGGATGGACAGGATGTACAACTTCGGTGTCTTCGATTTTGAGACACCCAATTTCTACCTGAAGTTCGCGCGAGGCGATTTGCTTTATCAACTTACGGTGACGGCGGGCGAAGAAGAAATCCAGTCTGTTGTTGCCTCTTACGGGCAGGGGGTGAGTGAGGTGGTGCTGAACCTCACGCTCCTTCAGAAACAGCAGTTATTTGAGGCGCTCGAAGTGAATCTGCTGCCGGAGAATCGTTATTATCGCTATGATTTTTTACTGGATAATTGCTCGACCAGAGTTCGTGATGCTTTCGAGCCGACAATCGGTGGTCCGGTCTCAGAAGCTGACATCGGCAAACGAACCTTTCGCCAAATGCTGGATCCTTATTTTGAACGGACGCCATGGATCCAGTTCGGTGTCTATCTTTTGCTCGGGTCGAAAGTGGATCGCGCAGTGACACCTCGCGAAGCGTGCTTTTTACCGGCAGATCTGGAGCGTGCTGTACAGATGAGCAAAAACGGTGGGCAGAATCTTGGTCCGGAAAGGAAAGAATTGTACCCGCCAGATCCGCTGCCTCAGCCGTGGTTGTTTCCTGTTCCAATAATCGTGACGGGGTGTGTCCTTTGGCTTTGTCTCTGGCTCGTCCGTGGGCTCAAGCACGCAAGGTGGGTGACTGCTTTGTTTCTCTTGTTGGTTGGCGGGACAGGACTGTTCGTCGCCGGGTTAGCGGTCTGGAGCCTGCATTGGGAGACGTGGACGAACTATAATCTGCTCTGGCTTTTACCGACTCACTTTGTGGCCGGGATTTGGCTTTTGCTCGAACGAAAGCAGCCACTTTTTTTGAGATGGTATTTGTGGCTGGGCGCGCTGGCGGCCTGCGCCTTTTTGTGTTTCTCTTTCCTGCTTCCTCAGAAGTTTCATCCTGCTATCTATCCGTTAATAGCAATTTTAGCGTGGCGTTGCGCGCTTGAAGCTAAAGCGGTGCGCCGATTGCCAGGCGATCAATTACAGGCACATTCTTGAAACCGATCTTCAAAGAGTTACTCGCCTTGATGCTTGCCGTGTTAAGCGGCGTACTTGTTGCTGTGGCGTTCCCGCCATGGAATGTCGAGTGGATAATTTGGGTAGCCTTTATTCCGGTTTTGTTCGCTTTGCTATTTCTTAGAAGCCACTGGCTGACTGCGCTCGCACAAGGTGCAGTATTCGGCGCGGTGTTCGGTGGAATAGCATTTTTTTGGCGACTGACGGCGGGCGCGCCGAGCGATTGGGCTTGGAATGTTTTGGGCCTGGCGGTGGTAGGAAGCGGCTGGAGCGCATTCATCAACCGGTTCGTCCATTTGCCGGAAAAGGCTGCAAACAAGAACGGCAAACTCGCCCCGATACTTCCTGGCTACGGGTTTCGACCGGAGGCATGGCAGGCATCGGTTGCGCACCTGCGGGCGGCACTGCTGGCTGCAGCGGCCTGGACGTTCCTGGAATGGGCGCGCGGTGTGTTGTTTCCTGCGTGGAACCTGGTCGGAACGGTCCTGCAGAATAATCTGCCGTTGCTACAACTCGTCTCGTTGACCGGCGCATCCGGTTTGTCATTTGTTGTGGTCTTCGCCAATCTGATCGTGTTGACTACGGTTCGCCGCATTTTCGCTGAGCTCGGCCGGATGAACTGGGCTTCTCGATTCGACGCTCTTGCGACCTTAGGCGGAATCTTCGCCATCGCGCTGTTTGGTTTCGTTACCTTACAGAAACAGCCGGAGAGCGGCCGGAAGCGGATCGTACTTGTTTCAAGCGCGGAGCGCGATCCGGACCGGCTTATACAAATCAGCAAAGCTGCGACGACCGATCCCGTTGATTTGTTCGTTTGGCGTGCCGCCAAAATTTCCGGCGGCGATTATGGCAAGGTTACAGCGCTTGGCGGTGTCGTTGCGGGTGTTCCTGGTGCTAAAGAGGATCGCCTTGGCGGCGCCGTTGTCATCATTCCGGGGTCGGTAAAAAATGTGCTGGTGATGCCGGTCAACGAGAACATTTTCCAACCGCGATTTCGTTTATCGGGCCGGAGCTTAAATCCATTTTTGTACAAGGACACAAATTGGATGCCGCTATTGAACTGGGAAGGGAGCGATCCTTTGTTGATTCGTGCTGCGCTGACGAAAGGTGTCCAGGTTCCAATGGTTTTAGCGAATCCGGCAAACAGCGTCGGATTTCAACAGATGCTGGCAAATTTTCGGCTCTCGACTGTAGCGCTTGGGCGGCCACTGATTTTTTCCGCAGGAAAAGATGCTTCCGCAATCGTTAGTCGCTTCGGAGCATTGGCTGGCCATGATTCCGCGGCGCCGGACGTTTTAGTCGGTCAAATCGATCCACCAAATCCGTTCGATACGACGGTCTACGGTCAATATGGCGATTGGTTTGCAATTGCTTGCGGAACAATCGCGATGGTTCTGGCGATCTCTGGCCGGCTGCAGCGGGCGTCATGAGAAGCTTGGTCGTTTCTATTCACGACGTCTCGCCGATGACGCGGCTGATCTGCAATCGAATTCTCGAAGAGCTCGCAGATTTAGGCATCAAACGGACTTCGCTCTTGGTGATCCCTAACTATCACAACGGTGCCCCGGTGGCAGAGGACCAGGTATTCCAGCAGTGGTTAATTGGCATGGTCCAGTCCGGGCATGAGCCAGTTTTGCATGGGTACTATCATCAACGAATGAGATCCGAAAATGACTCCCTGTTATCCAGATTGACGACAGAAATGTACACTGCTGGCGAAGGCGAATTCTTTGATCTTTCATTCGAGGAGGCAAGCACTCGGCTGAAGAGCGGTTTAGCCGATCTGTCGTTTCTGTCAGGGAAGATCTCAGGATTCATCGCGCCTGCGTGGTTG
>JBPYFC010000212.1:0-5380 GCA_051984705.1 Chthoniobacterales bacterium
TTTCATGTTGCGGGTTAACGCAACACGCGCTGCTTCGATCTGCGTGTTAGTGATCCACGCACGATCGAGCGTCTGCAAGGCGTACTCACCAAAGGCGATCGTGATGTTCCGGCTCGCACTGCCCGCGCGACTACCGCGCTGCGACTTCCGGTACTTCACTCTTTTCGGCATTAACGGCATAAAAGGTCTCCTTCCTTACTGGCGAGCAGGCGCAGCAGATTCTCCCTCTTTCTTTTGGGCCGGCTCAGCCGTTTCCGGCTTACAAATCCAACATTTGACTCCAATCTTCCCGTAAACTGTATCGGCCTCGGCGAACCCGTAATCGATCGGTGTTCGCAGGGTATGCAGCGGGATTTTGCCTTCGCGATACCATTCAGCGCGTGAAATATCGGCTCCGCCTAATCGGCCGGAACAGCGGATCTTGATGCCGAGCGCACCGAAATCCATCGTCGTCTGAACGGCTTTCTTCATCGCGCGACGGAACGAGATTCGGCGCTCGATCTGCAGTGCGACATTTTCCGCAACCAGTTGCGCGTCGAGCTCAGGAGTTTTGATCTCCTGGATATCGATTTTGACCTGCTTACCGCCAGACATGCGGGAAATCTCCTCGGTCATACGCTCGATTTCGGCCCCTTTTCGGCCAATCACGATGCCCGGGCGCGCAGTATAAATCGTCACGCGAATGCTATTCCATGCGCGCTCAATAACGATCTTGGAGACTGCAGCCATCGCCAGCTTTTCTTTCACGAAGCGGCGAATCCGCAGATCGGTATGAAGAAATTCCGGGAATTCTTTCGAGGAAGCGTACCAACGTGATCGCCACTCTTTGTTGAGCGCGAGCCGGAAGCCGATTGGATTAACTTTTTGTCCCATACTTTATTCTTTCTCTTCCGGAGCGTGCTGGGTCTCGGCGGCAGAGACCCGCCGCCCTGCAGCGGGAGTGCGCTGGGTCTCGGCGGAAGCGTTTGGCGTTTCGCTTTTGGCCTTTGGGGTTCGGGGCTTGCGTCCGGTCGCTTTGCGTTTCGCCTTCGTTTTATCTTCGGCTCCGGGTGCTTTCTTCGAGCGTTTGGTCTCGGTCTTAGGTTGGAAATCGTCGCTTAAAATAATGCGAATATGGCTGGTTCGTTTCAGGATCGGGCTCGCGCCGCCTCGCGCGCGAGCGCGGAACCGTTTGAGGGTCGGGCCCTCGCCAACCACAGCTTCGCGGACCAGCAAGGTGTCCACCTTGAGATTCGCGTTGTTTTCCGCGTTAGCGATTGCGCTTTTCAAGGTCTTCTTAACCAGGATGGCGGCCTTTTTCGGGCTGAACGTCAGCAGATCCAACGCGTCCGAAGCGGAATGACCCTGGATTTCCCGGGTAACTTCTCGCGCCTTGAACGGAGAGATTCGTGCGAATCGATGAATTGCTCTTACTTGCATCGCTATGTCCCTTGACGCTCTTACTTCGTTACCTTGGCTGTGTGGGCGCCGTGCTTCTTGAACACACGGGTTGGCGAAAACTCGCCGAGCTTATGCCCGACCATGTTCTCGGTCACAAACACCGAATTAAAAACCTTGCCGTTATGCACCAGGAAAGTGTGCCCGACGAAATCAGGGGTGATCATTGATCGGCGCGACCAAGTCTTGATCGGTTTCTTGGCGCTGCCACCACTCATCTTCTCAATTTTTTCAAGAAGCTTGAAATCTACGAACGGACCTTTTTTCAGTGATCTACCCATAGGTTACTTCATCTTCTTTTTACTTTTGCGCCGCTCTACGATGAACGCGTCGCTCGGCTTATGTTTGCGCCGGGTCTTGAATCCCTTAGCCAGTTGACCCCAAGGGCTGACCGGATGATGCCGGCCGCCGCCGCCCTTACTCTTACCTTGACCACCACCCATCGGGTGATCGATCGGGTTCATCGACATACCGCGCACGTGCGGTCGCTTACCCAGCCAGCGAGTACGTCCCGCTTTACCGCTGGAAACGTTCATGTGCTCGACATTGCCGACCTGGCCGATCGTCGCATAAGCATTCTCGTTGATCCGCCGCGTCTCGCCAGAAGGCATGCGAACCAGGGCGTAACCGCCTTCGCGGTTGCTCAAAATTGCTTGTTGTCCTGCGCTACGGGCAATCTGTCCGCCGCGGCCCGGCACGATCTCTACATTATGAATGATCGTCCCGAGAGGGATGCCTTTCAACGGCAACGCATTCCCTAGATCAGGCGGAACATTTTCTCCGGCCACCACCTTCGCACCGAGCTGCAGGCCGTTCGGAGCCAGAATGTAAGCTTTCTCGCCAGTTGAATATTTCAGCAGAGCGATCCGAGCTGAACGATTGGGGTCGTACTCAATTGCTTCAACGGAAGCCGTCACATCGCGAAGCTGACGTTTAAAGTCAACAATCCGGTATTTGCGCTTGTGGCCGCCTCCAATGTGACGCGACGTGAGCCGGCCATTATTGTTGCGCCCACCGGTTCGCTTCAGCGGCTCGACCAGGCTTTTCTCTGGTCCATCCTTGGTGATCTCTTCGAACGAAGGCGTTTGTTTGAAACGCTGTGTCGGAGTGAGAGGTCTGAAATTCTTAAGTGCCATCGTTCCGTATCCTGTTTATGCCAGATCGATCTTTTCGCCTTCAGCTAATGTCACGATCGCCTTTTTCCAATGCGTACGCCGGCCGAAATCGGCCCGTCGCTCTCGCTTCTTCTTGCCGGCGTATTGGCTGGTGTTTACGCGGACGACCTTCTTTCCGAAGAGTTCCTCGATCGCTTTTTTGATCTGGAGCTTGTTAGCCCGCGGATCGACCCGAAATACATATTGGTTATGCTTCTCGCCAAGCAGGCTCGCTTTCTCCGTCAGGCGGATATTCTGAATTAAGTAAGTTGAATCACTCATGCCAGTCTCTCCGCCAATGCGGCCAACGCGTCGTTGGTCACGATAATTTTCTGAAACGCCAGGAGTTGTTCTGTGTTCACCTCCGACGCTGTGTTCAACACCACGGGTCGAATGTTCCGTGCGGCTTTGTAGGTGTTGTCGTCAAACTGAGTCGAGATCACCAGGACCTTGTTTGCATCCGTTTGTGCCTTTAGGAACGACACGAATTCTTTCGTTTTCGGTTTATCGACCTTGATCGCCTCAGTTACCAAGACATCTCCCGCTACGATACGTGAGCTGAGCGCCTTAAGGAAAGCGAGCCTCTTAACTCCTTTTGGCGTCGTCTTCGAATAGTCGCGGGGCTTGGGGCCAAACACCACGCCGCCATGAGTCCATATCGGCGAAGACTTGTAGCCGGCTCGTGCTCGTCCGGTACCCTTCTGTCGCCACGGCTTTCTGCCAGAGAACGCGACATCAGCCTTCGTCTTTGTATTAGCAGAGCCGCTTCGCCGGTTAGCGCGCATTGCTACCACTACATCGTGGACAGCTTGCGATCCGCGGCCGTTCTCGATTACGTCTATCTTGGCCTTTTTAGCCGCCTCAACTGTCAGAACTGTCGCGCTCATCCAGCTTTCCCTCCGTCGGCCTGCTTTTTCCTGGCGGGGCGCACCACCACGTAACTCCCGTTTGCGCCAGGGACGGCACCACAGATCAATATGAGATTCTCGTCCGGGCGAACCTGAACAATGCGAAGATTCTGCACGGTCACCTGTTCATCGCCGAGATGACCCGGCATGCCCATGTTCTTCCACACGCGCCCCGGAGTCGATCGGTTACCGATCGCTCCGTTACGGCGATGCATTTTCGACCCGTGCGCCGCGGGTTGTCCGGCGAAGTTGTGCTTCTTTACAACCCCCTGGAACCCTTTCCCTTTCGAGCGCCCGATGACATCAACGAACTGGCCCACCTCAAACTGCGAAACTCCCAGATTCAATTCGCCTTCTAAAGGGGAAGACAAACGAAACTCCCGAACAAACTTCTTGGGCTCGGCATTCGCTTTCCTGAAATGCCCAAGCAGCGGTTTTGAGACACGCGATTCTTTTTGCGAATCAAAGCCTACCTGGACCGAGTCATAGCTATTCTTTTCCTGGCTCTTGACCTGGAGGACCGTGTTGTCTCCGGCTTCAATCACGGTCACAGGCGTAGCTTTACCGTTCGCGTCGTAGACGCGCGTCATCCCGATCTTTTTTCCTAGTAATCCGATCTTCATTCTTTTGCGGGATAACAACTAGATCTTGATGGTGATATCGACTCCAGCAGGCAGATTGAGCTTGCGCAGCTCGTCGACTGTCTTTGCAGTCGGCTCGATGATGTCGAGCAACCGCTTGTGGGTTCGCATTTCAAATTGGTCCATCGACTTTTTGTCGACGTGCGGCGAACGGTTCACCGTCCACTTTTCGATCTGAGTGGGGAGCGGGATTGGGCCGGCCACCTTGGCGCCGGTGCGCTTCGCTGTTTCGACAATCTCAATGGCAGACTGATCGAGCATGCGATAGTCAAAGCCTTTCAAGCGGATGCGGATGCGTTGGCCATTCGTCATAAACTAGCTTCCTTTCTGATCCAGCACCGCTGCTACAATCTGGGCCGGGACAGGTTCAAAATGAGAGGGCTCCATCGAATACGACGAGCGTCCTTTTGACAGCGACCGGATCGCGGTCGCGTAACCAAACAATTCAGCAAGCGGAACTTCGGCGTGAATAACCGTGGCGAAGCTCTTGGCTTCGATGGTATTGATTCTGCCGCGCCTGCGGTTGAGGTCCCCCAAGATATCGCCCTGGTATTCGTCAGGCGTCGTGACCTCCACTTTCATGATCGGCTCCAACAAGATGGAAGTGGCCCTTTTGAAAGCATCTTTCATCGCAAAAATAGCGGCCAGCTTGAACGCCAGCTCGTTCGAGTCAACGTCGTGGTACGATCCGTCAATGATCTCTACGTGCAGATCGATTACCGGGTAACCTCCCACAATCCCGCTCAGAACCGCTTCTTCGATCCCCTTTTTGACTGCCGGGATGTATTCTTTCGGGATTGTACCGCCGACGATCTTGTTATCGATCGTCATCCCCTTGCCGCGTTCGACCGGCGCTACTGTGACAATGACGTGACCGTATTGACCGCGACCGCCCGACTGCTTGATGAGCTTGCCTTCGCCAGTCGCATTCTTAGTGATGGTCTCGCGATAGGCGATCTGAGGTTTGCCAGCGTTCGCGTCGACCTTGAATTCCCGGAGCATGCGGTCCCGAATGATTTCGAGATGCAGCTCCCCCATCCCGGCGATGATGGTCTGACCGGTATCTTCGTTAGTGAAAACGCGAAAGGTCGGATCCTCTTCAGCCAACCGCTGCAACGCAGTCGCCATCTTTTCCTGATCCAGCTTTGTTTTCGGCTCAATCGCCATCGAAATCACCGGGTCCGGAAATGAAGGCGGCTCCAACAGAATTGGAGCCTCTTCGTCGCATAGCGTATCTCCG
>JBPYFC010000213.1:0-9587 GCA_051984705.1 Chthoniobacterales bacterium
AGACTGAATGCGTCGGAACCGCTATTCGGCTCGCTCATGGCGTTGCCGCCGATGAGCGTGCCGTCACAAAGGCCGGGCAGGTATTTTTTCTTTTGTGCCTCGGAACCGTTATATACAAGCGGAGTGACCGCCGTCCAAAGATGCGCATTGATGGAGAAGAGCAGGCCATTGTCTTTGCAAGTGTACCCGAGCCGCTCAAGGGCCGACACGGTCGTGAGCGGATCCATGCCGAGCCCGCCATATTCGGTCGGTACCGGCAGGCCTTGAATGCCGAAGTTACCACATTTTTTCCAAGCGTCGTGGTTAAAAATACCGTCGCGGTCGTTTTCAATGACATCGTAATTAAGTTGCTGGGTAGCAAAGCGGCCGACCGCGTCCAGTAACTCCCGTTGTTGATCCGACCAGGCAAAGTCCATTGCGTTGAATTTTCAGTCGCCCTCTGTTCCTTCGTCCCGCCCCCAACTGGCTCCAGCGAGCTCGCTGCCGCGCGCATCAGGCAGGAGATGCAGTAAAAGCCCGATTCTACAAGGAACAGCGGGGCGGTCAAGCAAACGCCTTGCGCTAGATAGAGCACTGCCAGACAAGATGGTGTTGGTCACACGCGGGGCGAGATTTGGGTTCAGGCGTAGAATCTCGTGCGCGGAAACTCCGCTTTCTCGAACTTTGCCTTTCCAAATCGGGTACTCTGACGCAGTCACCTCTGCTGATCGACGCGCCGGTCACTGATGACCTTCTGCCGAAAGCATACAGGAGGCGCGGTAAATGGGAGATTCGACTGCAACAATGGTACGGCTCAGCAACTGTACGGATCTAGATACGACTTGACTAGTTCCGCAAGCCCGCTCAGATGCTGCGCTGTGAATCTTTCATGTATGCGAGGGCACCTCGCTTTTAGATATCCGGATCGTGATCTTTCGCTTCGGGAATTGGATTGGCGAGTCGTCGATGAAGATCGGGCCGAGCGATTCTCAACGACGAGAGTAAGAAAAGTCACCTTGGGCCCTGACTCCGATTTCTAACTCTGATGGCTTACGTACTACATCAGCTTCTGACCGAAAGTGCGGTGCGTTGTCCGGATGCGGAAGCCGTACGCCTTCTCAACGATACAATCACCTATCGCGAACTTGAAACACGGAGCAATCAACTGGCGCATGCATTGATTAAGAGCGGCGTGGTCCCAGGCGATCGGATAGGAATTTACCTTCAGAAATCACCGGCCGCCATCGTCAGCATATTTGGAGTTCTCAAAACGGGCGCCTGCTATGTTCCGGTCGATGCGAATGCGCCTGGGCCGCGTCTGCTCGAGATTGCACGACAATGCGAGTTTCGCGCTTTGATTACCAGTTGCACGCTATCCGAGAAGCTTCGCACCACATCAAGGGAGGAATGGCCCATCTCGGTCACCTTCTTTGTGGATAAAATGCCAGACGTTCCGGCGTTGGCAGCTCAACCCTTGAGTTTTGCCGATATCCTCCCGAGCCAACCCGTCACGCCGCCTTCCGTCAACGTCGTTGGTCACGATCTAGCGTACATTCTCTTTACATCGGGGTCTACCGGTACTCCCAAGGGAGTGATGCTTTCCCACCTCAATGCGCTGACCTTCGTGAACTGGGGGTTCGAAACGTTCGCAATAACGTCCCAGGATCGTCTCTCGAATCACGCTCCATTTAACTTCGATCTTTCGGTCTTCGACATCTTCGTTGCCGTCAAGGCCGGAGCGGCGATTTCACTCGTGCCAGAGGGACTCTCGGTTTTTCCGGTCCAACTCTCAGCGTTTATCCAGGATCAACGAATCACGGTTTGGTATTCTGTACCCATGGTGCTGAGGCTCTTGGAATCGCGGGGAAAACTGGAGCAGCGCGACCTAAGCGCGTTGCGATGGGTGCTTTTCGCCGGGGAGGTATTTCCGACCAAACACCTCAGGGCGCTAATGCAAAAGCTTCCTCATCCAAAATATGCGAATCTTTACGGACCTACCGAGACGAACGTATGCGCATATTACGAGGTCGAGCCGATCGCGCCAGACAAGTCGGCGCCTATTCCGATCGGGAAAGCTTGTGCCAATACTGACCTGATCGCCATTGATGCAAGCGGCGAAAAAGTCACGGAGCGCAGCAAGGAGGGACTTCTCTACGCTCGAGGTTCCATAGTAATGCAAGGCTACTACGGACGACCTAAAGAAAGCGCGGCTTGCTTTATCCGCAATCCGTTTGCCATCGGCCGCGAAGAAAATCTCTACTGCACTGGCGACTGGGTCACGCTGGATGAAAACGGCAATTATCTCTTTGTTGGTCGCAAAGACCACATGATCAAGACGCGCGGGTACCGTGTTGAGTTAGGCGAGATAGAAGCGGTCATGGTGGCGCATCCGGCCATCGAGGAAGCAGCCGCTTTGGCGATCCCGGACGCCGAAATCGGCAACTCAATCCGCGCTATTGTAACCCTTAGTGATAGCCATTCCGTAACGTCACAGGAGTTGAAGCGGCACTGTGCTGAGAAATTGCCGCCTTACATGATACCCGAGGAGATTGAGTTTCGCGATTCGCTACCAAGGACGGGCAATGGGAAAATCGATCGCCAACGTCTCCAGCAGGAGATGGTCGGGCGTAACACTTAAACGGTTTTTCCACGAACTAGGCCACTGTCTGCCACCTGCCCCGGTGCTCTAAAGGATGAAACGCACAGCCCAAGTGTACTTGGTCATCGTTAGTATCGTTGGCCTTGGCATCTTCCTCATTCTGCATGCGGGGAGTCAGCTACCTCCACCGGTTTCTCAACCCTCAACTCAACCTATAGCAGCAGCTGCTTCGCACTTAACCGACGGGAACGGCTCGTCGTTGTTCGCTTCAGTGAAGTCCAACTTGTGGCAGAATGCGGCCGGTCCGCTGAGTCGACTTTTCCTGCAACTCCTTCTTATCATTGGCGCTTCTGGTGTCGCCGCCTGGATCTTCACGCGCTGTGGGCAACCCGCGGTCATAGGCGAGATGGTGGCAGGCATCCTTCTAGGCCCGTCGCTCTTCGGCCTGTTGGCACCCAACGCATTTGAGTTCATTTTCGCTGCATCATCCCTGGATGCACTAAGACTCTTGAGTCAAATTGGAGTGTGCCTGTTTCTGTTCGCCGTGGGCATGGAACTGGACCTGTCGGAGGTCCGACATAGGGCGCAGACTGCGGTCGTCGTGAGCCATTCCAGCATCGTCATTCCCTATTTTTTGGGTGTGAGTCTGGCGTTATTCTTATACAGCAACCTGGCGCAGCCCGGGGCTTCATTTCTTGCCTTCGCCCTCTTCATGGGGATCTCCATGAGCATCACCGCTTTCCCAGTTCTGGTTCGCATCTTGCAAGACCGCGGTATTTTCAAAACATCCCTTGGAAGCACCGCCACGGCCTGCGCCGCGGTGGGTGACGTGACTGCATGGATCATGCTGGCCTTCGTGGTGGCTATCGCGCGAGCGACCAGTGTAGGTGGAGCAGCTTTCAATCTTGGTCTCGTAATGGTCTTTATCGCGCTTATGCTCTTAGTGATCAAACGAAGGCTGCCAGGCTGGCTTGGGCAGCAGGCGTTAGAGCGCCCTAACCCAGGTAAAACGGTGTTGGGTCTAGTTCTTGTGGTGGTACTTGTTTCTGCGCTGACCACAGAACTTATCGGGATTCATGCGCTGTTCGGGGCTTTTCTGGCAGGAATAGTCATGCCTACGGCATGTGGTTTCCGGGATAAATTGGTTGTTCGGGTTGAGAACTTGAGTTCCGTCCTGCTCCTGCCGGTCTTCTTCGCTTTCACCGGTCTGCGCACCCAAATCGGTCTTCTCAATGGCGCTCAGGATTGGCTTGTCTGCCTTCTCATTATCGCTGTAGCCACTGCGGGAAAACTCGGCGGGAGCGCTCTTGCTGCTCGTCTTACCGGGATGGACTCGCGCGAGTCGCTTCAACTCGGCGCGTTGATGAACACGCGGGGACTGATGGAACTCATTGCCCTCAGTATCGGCTATGACATGGGCATTCTCTCACAACGCATTTTTACCATGCTTGTGATCATGGCTCTTATCACTACCATAATGACTGGTCCCCTAGTCACTCTTTTTGGGAAAAGACGAACAATGGCACCTGCGTGATTCCGGAGTATGGACTAGACTCTTCGACAACGTGTGTAAATGCGTTGAACTCCAATAAGGATTCTTTTCGAAAGGGGATGCCGGGTTGCCATACGGCGCGCCGCTATAGGATCGAGCGCTTTCAAACGAACCAGCTTTCACGACGATGAAACGCACGGCCCTTTATTACTTTTTTATGGTGGCGGCCATGGGCCTGGGCATCTTCTTCATCCTGCGAGCGGGAAATCAACTCCCCGCACCGGCTCCTCAACTTTCCGCGCCAGCTAGCCCTCAAATCACTCCGCACGTTACCGGTGCTGCCGACTATTCATTTTCCGCTGCGGTGGAGTCCAGCCTGCGAAACAACGCTAACGATCCATTAACTCGACTCTTTCTACAGCTCTTTGTTGTTACGTCCGTTTCGTACCTTGTTGGTTGGCTCTTTACACGTTTTGGCCAACCCGCAGTCGTAGGGGAGATGATGGCGGGCGTTCTTCTCGGTCCGTCGGTTTTCGGTCTTCTGGCGCCCGCTGCATTTCAGTTTGTTTTTGCGACCTCGTCTTTGGGCGCGCTGAGGCTCTTAAGCCAAATTGGGGTGTGTCTGTTCATGTTTACGGTCGGGATGGAAATGGATGCGGCGGAGCTGCGCCGCAAAGCGCATACGGCAGTCGTAGTCAGTCATACCAGCATTATCGCTCCCTATTTTCTCGGCGTGCTGCTGGCGCTGTTTCTCTATGGCCGCTTCGCTCAACCTGGAGCGTCTTTCACGGGCTTTGCCCTGTTTATGGGGATTTCAATGAGTGTCACCGCTTTTCCTGTGCTGCTCCGGATCTTGCAGGATCGGGCTATCCTCAAGACTTCGCTTGGTCGCACTGCAGCTGCGTGCGCCGCGGTGGGAGATGTAACTGCATGGGGCATGCTTGCATTTGTGGTAGCTATTGCGCGGGCAACCAGCGTTAGCGCGGTGACCCTTAGTCTTGGCTTGGTGTTGACCTTTGTCGCCGTCATGCTCCTAGTCATCAAACCAAACCTGCCAAACTGGATTGGGCAGCCAGCCCTAGAACGTCCCAACCCAAGTAAAGCCGTGCTAGCTCTCGTTTTTGGCATCGTGCTTGCCTCGGCAGTAAGCACACAACTTATCGGGAGCCGGGCGCTTTTCGGGGCCTTTCTAGCAGGAATAGTCATGCCAACAGCGGGAGCCTTTCGCGACAAGCTTGTCGTGCGGATTGAAAACCTGAGTTCGGTTCTGCTCCTACCAGTGTTCTTCGCTTTCAGCGGTCTGCGTACCCAAATCGGTCTTCTCAACGGCGCTCAGGACTGGCTTATCTGCCTTCTCATTATCTCGGTAGCCACTGCCGGAAAGCTCGGTGGAAGTGCCTTGGCGGCCCGTTTTACCGGGATGAAATGGCGCGAGTCGCTTCAACTTGGCTCATTGATGAATACTCGCGGATTAATGGAACTTATTGCACTCAACATAGGTTATGATATGGGCATCCTTTCGCAGCGCATCTTCACGATGCTCGTGATCATGGCTCTCGTCACCACTATCATGACGGGGCCGCTGGTTACTTTTTTCGAGCGATGCGAACGTTCCAGTTGAGAGGAAATCGCTCTCTCCCGTTAGATTCTCAACCTGAAGCGAGTCGTAACTGGGTTCGCTTGAAATACCAGGAGGTTTGTCTCAGACAGACGTTCGATCATCTCCGTGGAATCGGTTAGACTGGAAATGCAGTCGCTCCCACGAAGTAAAAAAAGCCGACGACGAATGCAAAAGCCTCAGGTTTGGATAGTTAGGTCGCTCGTTACTTTCCGCGTTGAATACGAGGAAGTCTGTCATACGGTGAAAAGATCAATCTTCTTTGTTTCCGGTGTAGAACATCGCCTAGTTTTTATGTAGGATAAGGCCTTGAATTTGGTGCGTTTCTTGTTTTAGATAAGACCGGATGACGATCAAAACCAACGTGCTCATAATTGGAGGCGGACCGGCGGGTACTGCGGCAGCAATGTTCCTCTTGCGGGAGGGAATCAAGCCGACCGTGCTCGAACAGGAAACGTTTCCACGCTTCCATATCGGCGAATCGATGACCGGTGAAGCTGGCCAACTGCTCCGACGGCTGGGCCTGGAGGAAAACATGTCGAGGGCCGGGTTTCCGGTGAAATATGGCGTGAAAATATATGGGTCAGAGGGCGTGAACTCCTGGTTTATCCCCGTCTCGGCGCGCACGGCGGACTGGAAGCTGACCCCGGGCACAACCTGGCAGGTTCGTCGCAGTCACTTCGACAGCATGATGCTCGACGAGGCTGCGCAGCGCGGCGCCAACATCGTTCAAGGTAAGGCAGTGAAAGCGCTCCTTGGCGAGGATGGCGGCGTGCGCGGCGTGACGATGCGCCAACCCGACGGCAGCCATGAGGACATTGAAGCGGAGGTGACGCTTGATTGCTCTGGCTTGGCAACATTTCTTGCCAATCAGCGCGCGACAGGACCGAAATACGTCGGTAATTACGATAAACAAATCGCCTTTTTTTCGCATGCCACCGGCGCGAGCCGTGGCAGCGAGTTGTCTGGCGAGGACGCAAAGAATAATACGCTCATTTTTTACCTGAAGAAGTTCCACTGGGCCTGGTTTATTCCAATTGATGACGAGATAGTGAGCCTAGGATTAGTGGTACCAACCGCTACATTCCAGGAATCAGGGCAAACTCCTGAAGAGTTCTTCCGTAGTGCTCTTCCCGGGATCAATCCCGCCCTCGCAGATAAGATCTCGGACATAAAGCTGGTCGAGAAAGTACACGTAATTCCAAACTACTCCTATCAGGTCCGCCGGTATTGCGGAAAAGGTTTTATCTGCATTGGCGATGCGCATCGTTTCATCGATCCGATTTTTTCTTTTGGCATCTCGGCGTCCCTGCGGGAAGCGGAGTTTGCGATGCCTCACGTACTGTCATATCTCCAGGGCGAACGGCGCGCCGTGGCCAATCCATTCACCGAGCACATGCTCTTTTGCGAGAAGGGGACCGATAACCTCGAGGACATGGTTGATCTGTTTTGGGAACAACCTTTTGCTTTTGCAACCTTTGTCCATCATCGCTATCGCGATCAATTGATCGATGCCTTCGCAGGACGGGTCTATGAGCACGAGCACCAACCTTCGCAAGCAATTCTCACATTCCGAAAGATGCTCAAACGGACGCGAGATTATGAGCACGAAGACGATTATTCCATTCCGATCGGTTCGCGCTTTCATCCCGAACGCGCTGCCATATGGGAACCGAACTCCCCTCTCCCGACCACTGAGGAATGGATGTTCGCGCACTCGTACTAAACGACGAGCGTCAAACGTCCGAAGCTACGCGGACAAATCTTGAGATGCGGCGTCGACGCGCGAGGCGAGCAGCGTCTGCGCACGTTTGAAGTCGGCCGGTATTCCTATGTCGACAAAGAGTCCCTTGCAAATTAGCCCATAAACGCGGCGGTCGAGAAGACGGGGAAAAACCTCCCTTTCCAGCGAGACGGCCGTCCCCGCAGGCAGGTCACAGACGATCTGCTTTCGAAGCAGATAAACACCAGCGTTGATTAAACCGGGACCCGCCGCATCTCCTTTTTCAACAAACTGAGTCACGCGGCCGTCTTGCTCGAGTGCTACACTTCCATAGCGCGTGACATCGGCGACCGCCTGCAGCACGAGGACGATATCGGCATGTTTGGCCGTGAACAGTTCCAGCATTGGGAAAAGGCTCCACTCCACGTAGGAATCGCCATTAAGAACGAGAATTGGGTCGCTGATGAGTGGTTCAGCGAGTTTGAGGGCTCCTCCGGTCCCTAGCGGTTCATGTTCTCTGGAATATCGGATATGCACGGCGAACTCCTTTCCAGATCCGAAATAACCTTCAATTTTGTGGGCCATGTAGCCCGTTCCCAAAATCACGTCATCGACTCCCTGAGACCTGAGTCTATCGAGCAGCAGCTGAAGAAAAGGCGCTCCAGAGATTAGAGCCATCGACTTTGGCCGGTCAGCCAGCAGTGGACGAAGCCTGGTGCCGAACCCGCCACAGATTACGAAGGCGCAAATGTCAGCGGGTGCGATATCTCTGTTATCTTCCTTTTTTTTCACTTATTGTCGCAAAAGAAAGGCAAGCGCCTTGCGATTCGAACTCAGCCATGGAAGGCGAGCGCCTAACTAATTAGTATTTCCAGTATAGCACGAGACGGACAAACTCGTTGAGCCACCAAACGCCGGGACAGTTAGCTCGAAACTGAATTCGTGCGCATTGTGGGAACTCCCGCAATCTTTTGACAGCAACCGACGGAATCCCGCCGATCATTATCGCCACTTGAAGAAACGAAGTGTTCTTTTCCTTTGCCAAAAAACACCACGAGAAAAGCCGTCGGCTTTATCGGCGCCTGTGTACGCCACGACCCAGGTAATCCCGAGCGATCACTTTTCGCGCCTTGCCGAAAACAAGGGAATACCCTCCTCGACGGGTCGTTTGCCCTCCGCTGTCGGCACGCTCGGCGTTTTTGTCGAAATCAACTCTCCCACGCTTCGCAGAGTCGCAAAGTTTTCTGCTATCAGCTCTTCGTCCTCAATCCGAATACCCAAGTCGCTTTCCAAAAATGCGACCAGTCGGATCAGGCCGAGTGAGTCAATCTGTAGCGGTTCGTCAGGATCAGTTACTGGTGGCAAGGAACCGCGATTGTTGTCGATGTACTCTTTGAGTTTCGGTGGTATTTCCATACGTCAATTGTCTGTCAGTGACCCAATCGTTACGAAATTGTAATCGATAACAAGTTTTACCAAAGGCGGATCTTTGCCAAGCGGTTTTTGCAAGGAATTATCCACTCTTGCCCAATAATTATTGATAGCAGTTTATGAAGGAGCAGCAAATTACCGTGCGCCCATCCATTGCTCGGTCGTGTCCACGGGTGAATTAGGTTCCCAAATTGCCGCCCGCTCGGGGTGATAGCGGGAACCGATTGGCACAGAGTAGTCATCTTTATCATACTCGCGCGTGCGCTTGAGCAACTTCCTGAAAGCGAGAATGGCCTGTGAAGGTTGGCGCTCAGTCGGATAAATCCGTGAGGAAAAAGCGTCTGTCAACTCATCGGGATAACGATGATACACGAAAGTCGCGAAAGCAAAAGGCTGTTCCCAGAACAGATCGATCATGTCTTCCAGGTTATCGATTGCTTTTTCGCAGAAAATCTGATGATCGCGAAACGGGTTCTTCTCGTCTCGATTCTTACCCTCGAGATACTCGCGCACAAGCGGCGCGGCGAACTCCGCTTCGCGCATGGTTACTGATACGCCAAAGGAAAATATCGGATCGATGAAACGATGCGCGTCACCAATGCAAATAAAGCCTTTCCCGCAGAAGCCTCGTACCTGGAACGAGTAATTTGGGATAACATGTACCTTCTCAACCAGCTTCATCTCAGGTACGCGCTCCCGAAGCTTCGGGTTGATATCGTAGTACTCGTTTCGGAAAAACTCTTCA
>JBPYFC010000214.1:0-10625 GCA_051984705.1 Chthoniobacterales bacterium
TTCTGCCTTTGATAGATGGAGGAGGTAGTTTTTCAATCCTTTGCGATGAACCACTCATTGTCTGTCCGGCTTTAAGATGATTTTTACCCCCTGCTTGCTCTTCATTATTTCAAGGGCTTTATCCCAATCGGCGATGCCAAAGCGGTGGCTGATCAGCCGACGCGCATCAACCTTTCTTTCCGAAAGAAGTTTCAACGCTCGTGTCCACGCAGGCGTTACGCTCGCGTTTGTGCCGGTTACAACTAACTCTTTGTAACAAACAGCGTCTTGATCAAACGGGATAGCCTTACCGTAAAGGCCCATTTGACAAAACCGTGCACCGCGGGAAGCGACGTCGGTTAATGTTTTCGCTGCTGCTGGTGCGCCAGAGCACTCGACCACGACGTCGGCACCATTCCCACTGAAAATATCTGTCACACACACCACAATATTACTCACTTCTTGAACATTGATGACGTGATCCGACCCAAGTTCTTTAGCCAACCTCAGCCGCTCAAGATCTTGGTTCGTGCCAATCATAATCACAGTTGCACCCGCCACCTTGGCCAGCTGCAACGCCAGCAGTCCTATTGGCCCAGGACCAGCGATCACAACGTTGTCGCCGGCGCGAACTCCAGCTGTCTGAAGAACGCCATGGACGGTGCAAGCTAACGGTTCCGTCAATGCTGCGGCTTCCAGATCAAGTTCGTCCGGAACGCGAATGACGTTTGACGCCGGGGTTACCAGGAATTCCGCGAAAGCGCCGTCTTCTTTAGAGCCAATCGAGCGTCGCTGCAAGCAGAGATTGCGCCTGCCCCGTCGACAATTCCCGCATTGGCCACACGTATAAAAATAGGTTTCAGTAGTAACACGGTCGCCCTCCTTCCAGCCAGTTACATTGCGACCTACCTCCACGATCCGACCAGCCACTTCATGTCCTATCGTGACGGGTGGTCGCGTCTCAAACTCATCCAAATAAATATGAAGGTCGGTTCCGCAAATCCCCGCCGAATCTACCTTTATAACAACCTGGTCCGGCCCTGCACTTGGTTCCGGCACGTCCTGGACCTCAATATTTCCGATTCCGCGAGCAAGCTTGCGTATCGCTAACATAGATCTTTGATCTTCATGAATATCTTTAGCCTCCTGATTCGAATCCGGGATAAAGCATCATCCCTCCCTCCACATAGACACTCGTCCCGGTAATGTAGTCTGCATAGTCTGAAGCTAGAAAGGCAGCCAAGCGCCCGATTTCCTCCGGTTCCCCGATTCGCTTGTACGGAATCAGAGTCATCAGACCGGCGTAGGCGACGCGATCCTCCCAGGCCGACTCGTTCATCGGAGTACGGATCGCTCCCGGACAAATGCTGTTAACCCTGATTTTAAGCGCTGCCACTTCCTGCGCGATACTCTTCATGAGGAGCATGACCCCTCCTTTTGACACCGCATAGTTAACGTGTCCCGCCCAGGGAATGACTTCGTGCACCGAACTGATACAGATGATCTTCCCGGCAGATACGGAAACCCCGCTGACAATACCACGACGTTTGAACTCACGGATTGCTTCTCGCGCACAAAGGAATTGGCCGGTCAGATTGGTGCCTATCACCGAATTCCACTGCTCGATGGTCATTCTGTCTATGGGCGCATTGTTCTGAATACCCGCGTTGTTGACCAGAATATCGACGGTTCCAAACTCTTCAATCGCCCTCTTAAACATGGTTTGAACTTGGCCTTCCTGCGATACATCGGCGGGAATTGGAATTGCTTTGGTTCCTATCTTTCGAATAGCCGATACGACTTCGTCGGCTGGATCCGGAGGCCCGATAAAGTTTACGACGACGTCAGCGCCTGCCTCTGCAAGCGCTAAGGCTATGGCTCGGCCTATACCGGAACTTGCACCTGTCACCAGCGCCTTCTGACCATCTAACAGTCCTCGGAAAGAAAACATCGGTTTCCTTTCAAAGTACGAACTGCTTCAGAAACTGATAGGATTGACGGAGAGCTTTTTGCCTGCCCTCCAGCGAATATTCATACGCTCGATCTTCGACTTCGACACATACCGGTCCCCGATACTCAATGTCAGTAAGCGCGGAAAAAAACTGGTTCCATTGGACGTCACCGAATCCGGGAAGTTTAGGTATATGCCAACCGAGGCCCAGAATGCCTCGATCGTACAAACGATCTGCGACCGTCTTGTCATCCTTAGCATGTACGTGAACGATTCTGTCCTTGAATTCATATAGCGCTCGAACGTAGTCGATCTTCTGCCAAACCAGATGAGAGGGGTCAAAGTTGAGACCAAAGTTTCGGCTCGGGATAGAATCGAACATACGCCGCCAGATTTCTGGCGAGATAGCCAGGTTTTTACCTCCCGGCCACTCATCATCGCTAAACAGCATCGGACAATTTTCTATTCCCACCTTAACGTCGTGATTGTCGGCAAAAGAAATCAACGGTTTCCAAACCAGCTCGAACAACTTCCAATTCTCTTCGAACGATTTGACGTGATCCCGTCCGATGAACGTGGTCACTAGCCCGATTCCAAGGCGAGCTGACGCTTCGATGACGCGTCGAAGGTGCTCTGCATAGGCGGCACGTTCGGTGGGATCAGCGCATAACGGGTTGGGGTAGTAGCCAAGGCTCGAGATCTGGACTCCGTGCTTTGCGATTAGTTCTTGTGTCCGTGCCAGCTCGTGTTCACCAAAGGAGGTAACATCGAGATGGGTCACTCCTGCGTAGCGCCTTTCCGCCTTCCCCACCGGCCAGCACATTACCTCAATACATCGAAATCCCTCGGTTGCAGCGAACGACAGGACATCTTCCAGGGACAACTCCGGCAAAATCGCAGTTACAAATCCAAGTTGCATAATCAGTTTATGACGACTCTGGTTGGTTTCTTCTCACCGGAACCCAAGCCTGGGTCCGGTGACTTTGGAGTATCGCTTCACAGAGCAGCAATTCCTCGTGACCATCTTCGAATCCCGCGAAGATTTTCGGGCGCGAGAAATCCCCCTCGGCGAGATACTCATAAATCGCTCGATAAAGTTGTTTGAAGGTGTCAGGAAAACCTTCGTTGTGGCCGCCGGGATAGCTTGCGAAAGAGCGGACACCGGGCGCAAGCAGGGATGGATCCCGGATCAGCAGTTCGTTTGGTTTGTCTCGATGCCCGAGCCAGAGATCATTCGGGTGCTCTGAGTCCCAGGCGATCGATCCTTCTGAACCGGCTATTTCAAACGTGATTTGATTTTTTCGGCCGGCGGTGACCTGAGAAACAGACATTACCCCCCGGGCGCCGTTGGCAAACCGAAAGAGTACCGACCCCCAATCCTCAGTCTGGATCTGGATCGGTTCGCTGGCAGTGGCTCCTGCGCTAGCTTCGTTTCCCTGGAAGGTCGCACCTGCAACCTTCGGACGCTGCCGGACGGGGATTAGAGTCGCAAGATCTGCAAAAACCGAATCGATTTGCAGGCCCGTCACGAAAAGGATCAGATCCATCCAATGGGTACCGATGTCCCCCACTGCTCGCAGATTGCCCCCCTCCTCCACGAGCAATCGCCAGTTCCAATCTGTGTCTTTCACCAGCCAATCCTGTATATAGGCGCCCCTTACGCTTAACACGCGACCGATAGCGCCTCTTTGCAGCAAATCCCGGGCATGGAGCGCCAGAGGATAAAATCGGACATTGTAATTGACGGCAGTGACCAACGTCGGGTTCTTTCGTGCGCGCTCCGCTAGTTCGGACGTTTCCACAGAACTTGTGGCAAGCGGCTTTTCGCAAACTACATGTTTGCCGGCATCCAGGGCGCCGATGACCATGTCTCGATGCTGGCGATTGGGTGTAGCAATATGTACAACGTCTACTTCGGGGTCAGAGAGGATCTCTTCATAGCTAACATACGCTTTGGGTAATCCGAACGTCTTAGCCGCCATCTCACTTTTGGTGGGCGAACTGCCGAGTATGCCTTTTACGCGGATCCCGAGCCGGCGAAGCGCCTCGACATGGACCGGGCCGATGAAACCGGTCCCAATTACAGCGGCAGTCTTTTGAGACAATAGCATAGGAGGCACCCAGCGGGAGTCAGTTTGTGATCAGGAGTCTATTAAATCCGAATCTACGACTTGCTTCCGAATAGATGACTAAGCACGGCGCCGTACGGCGAGTCGGGCCGGCCCACCGCCGGCGTGGACTTCGTTTTCCAATTCATATCGATCGCCCCGGTAGTAGAGGATCTGATACCAGACCGGAAGTTCCACCTCCGTGAAGCCGGTCCCTTCGACAACAAGAACAGCAGCTCCCTCATTCAGCGCAAATTTTTTCGCTTCTCGCACGGACAAATTTTGAGCGCGAATCTTGTGCCTTTCACCTGTCATGAAGATTCTGTGCATTTCTTCCAAATAGTGATAGAAAGAGCCGGTTAGCTTATTTGCCGACAGTCCTGGCACAAGGTCGGAGCGAACCCATCGATGTTCCAGGATAACCGGTTCACCGTTGGCGAAACGAAGTCGCTCGAAATAGCACACACCCTCCCTGCCATCCAGCCGCAACGACGTACGTAACAGCGCCGACAATTCACGGCCTCGCTTCTTCGAAAAGCATAGTACCTTTGTCTCCGGAACCATTCCGACTGAAAGAGCGCTATCGGTAAAGCTCTCCATCTGGCAGAGCGAGGTATGCAAACCGTGGATGGGCGCAACAAATGTCCCAATCCCAGGCCGTAACACCAGCAAGCCCTCAGCAATCATGTTGGAGACGACCTTATTCGCGGTGACCCGGGAGACGCCGAAGCGTCGCGCGATCTCCCGTTCCGACGGGAACTTTTCGTCCGGCCGATAAGTTCCACGTGCGATCTCGCCGCGGCAAATTTTCGCCAGCTGGAGATGGACCCTTTCCGTTACGATCTTGGAGGATTTAGGTAGCACCCGGGGGGCGGTTAGTGGCCAGTGGACTATCCACTTAACAACGTCGTTTTGCGCGAGTCAATTACGAACATTGCATTCAGCGTTCTTGACAGGGAATGAACTTTCTTGCGATCATGTTAAACTAGCATTCGTCGTTCGTTTTCGATCCAAATCCCCCCATCAACGTTCGAACAATTAAGGTAAGTGAAATCCATGAGGAAACTCAGCAGCTATTCATCCCTCTTTCTTGGAGCCATTATGACCATGGCTTGTCAGGCCCCGGCAGCCGAGAAGTACGTGGTCGGCGTTTCCAACACACTCGTCGGCAATGGTTGGCGCGAAGAAATGGTTTGCTCGGTCAAGGCCGAGGCCCTGGCATCGGGCAAGGTTTCCAAGATCATCCTGGCCAACCGCAACGGTGGACCATCGGAGCAGATCGCCGATCTGCGCAATCTCATCTCGGCCGGCGTCAACATCATTATCGTCAACCCGTCCGACCGAAAAGCGCTTGATCCGGTGATCAAGCAGGCGACCGATCGGCACATTGTAGTTGTCGCTGTCGACCAGGCGGTCGACGCTCCCACGGCCTATGTTGTGACCAATGACCAAACCGCCTATGGCCGGCTAGGGGCCGAGGCTTTGTTCAAGAAACTTGGCGGCAAAGGCAATGTCGTGGAGATGCGCGGCATCGACGGCGTGCCTGCCGACGCTGACCGCCACGAGGGCTTCACCGAGGCACTCAAGAAGTATCCAGATATCAAGGTCGTTGGGTCGGTTTTCACCGGCTGGTCGTTTGACAAGGGCGCGCAGGAAATGAAAGACCTGATCGGTTCCGGCAAACAGATCGATGGGATCTGGACTTCGGGCATCGATAGCTCTGTTGTCAATGCCTACAAGACCGCTAACCTGAAATACGTGCCGGTCGTCGGCGCCGACAATAACGGCTTCATGGGCCAGGAGATCGATCTGAAGGATTCTCTCGTTGGCATCAACGTCACCAATCCACCGGCCGTCGGCGGAGCTGGTCTCAGTCTTGCGCTGGATGTTCTCGCAGGGAAAAAAGTACCGCGCGTGACGCATCTGACGCCGAAGGTCTACGACAGTTCAACCCCGGAAGGCCAAGAATGGCTGAAGTCGCTCTACGACCCGAAGGTGGATCCGACTTACCCCGTGTATAGTCCTGTGGATCCATATACTCACTATACCGTCGAGCAGGAGAAGACCTGCAAAGGCCCGGGCGAATGAGGCTGGCGATCAGGCGAATTGTCGCTGCTTCCGGCGAAACGCTCGTTTCGGTTGATTTTTATTGGCTTGCCGCCACTGCGCGAGTGCACGGTTGGCGCGATGATATGGCCGCGGAGCGTTTGCAGGTCAATCGCGGATTTCCATGAGTGAGACGACCCTTCTTCTTGAAGCCCGCGATGTGGCCAAAAGGTTCGATTCAGTTATTGCACTCAAATCCGCCTCACTTCAGGTGCGTGCCGGCGAGGTTCACGGTTTGATGGGGTCGAACGGGGCAGGCAAGAGCACATTGGTGAAGATCATCACGGGCGTCTTTCCGGGCGATGGCGGTCAGATCTTCGTGAAAGGCGCTGTCCGTTCGTTCCGCTCCCCGGCGGAAGCGCGCAGCGCTGGGATTGTGTCGGTCTATCAGGATCCTGCTCTCGTGCCCGACCTGACAGTCACTCAAAATCTGCGCCTCGCAGGCGCCCCCGTCGAGGCCGTGCGCAAATGGCTGGCGGAGCTGGGGGTCGTCAACCTCGATTTCAGTCTCTTAGTTCGCGACCTGCCCGACCCTACCCTGCGCCTCATCGATCTTGCCCGAGCGCTTGCGTGGGAGCCCGCGGTCCTGCTGCTGGACGAAATCACGGCTTCGCTGCCGGCGGACCTCTCCGAGCAGATTTACGCGATGGTGAAGCACTGGCGCGAGAGAGGCAACGCGGTGATTTTCATTTCCCACCGAATGGCCGAGGTATCCGCCCTGTGTGACCGGGCGACGGTTTTGCGCGACGGCGTCACGGCAGGTGTGACCGAGCGCGCTCACGGCAGCGAGGAGCGCATCGTTGCGCTCATGTTGGGCGCCGAGACCGCCAGAGCGGTCGCGTCCGTACCTTCGACACGTCCCAGTCGCACCAGGCAGACGGATGCGCAGGCGGCGTTGGAAGTACGTGGGCTCTGCTCTGGTCCGCTGGTCCAGGACGTTTCTTTTAAACTCTATCCGGGTGAGGTTCTGGGGGTCGCGGCGTTGGAAGGCCAGGGCCAGGACGAACTGTTCGATTGCATCGCCGGCAACCGCCACTACGGCGAAGGCGCCGTCTTCGCGCACGGCAAGGAATTGAGACTTCGCCACGCAGCGGATGCGATAGCGGCCGGTATCGTACTCGTGCCGGCGAACCGATTATTGGCTCTCCTCCAACAACGGCCGGTTACAGAAAATATCGCTTTGCCAGCCTTCGGCGGTATTCGGAATTGGGGTCTCATCAAGATTCGCGCGGAGCGAACGCGCGTGGAATCCGCCACCAAACGCCTTCAAATTGACACCCGCGCAGGGTCAGAAGTGCGCCGGTTGAGCGGCGGCAACCAGCAAAAGGTAGTGATCGCGCGTTGGCTCGCTAGCGGCTTCGACATTCTGCTCTGCTTCGACCCTACTCGCGGCATCGACATCGGTACCAAGCGCCAGATCTACGCGTTGGTCCGGGAAATTGCGGCTGAGGGATCCGCAGTCCTGCTGTTCACTTCAGAGCTTCCCGAGATCGCTCTCACCTGCGATCGTGCGATTGTCCTGTTCGGTGGGCGCGTGGTCGCCGAGATGCCAGTGTCCGAGGCCGATGAAGCCACCTTGTTGCGTTCCGCGCATGGGCTCGCCCCGCTCGGGCAGGCTTCCGCATGACTACGTCATCCGAAAGTAAATCATTGGTCACGGTGGTCCGCGACGCTTCGAATATGCGCCTGGCAAAGCGGCTGCGGCGCACGCTCCGGCGTGATCCCAGCCTGTTCTTCATGCCGGCCCTGCTCATCGTCGCTCTCGCGATCACTGTGGCAATTCATCCTGAGTTCTCCGATTTCGACCTGCAATCACTGGCCATGGGGGCCCTGCCGCTCGCCTTCGCGGCTGCAGCGCAGACCGTTGTCGTGATCTCTGGCGGGATCGATCTTTCGATCGGATCCGTGATGGCGGTTGCCAATGTGTTGGCGGCCAGCACCATGGAGAAGGCGAGCTTCGGGCAGTCCTTGCTGCTGGCGGCGGCGGTTCTGATCGCCGGGGCAGCCATCGGCGCTCTGAATGGCCTGATCGTTGTCCTGTCCCGTATACCCGACGTCGTGGCAACCCTGATGTCTGGATTCATCTGGGGCGGCGTCGCGCTGGTGATCCTGGAGAAGCCAGGCGGCGGCGCGCCGCAGGAATTCCTCAATCTCGGCACGGGAACGCTTTTCACGACCTGGTTGCCCAATGCCCTGGTGTTGCTCGTAGTGGCGGTCGGCGCGATTTGGATTCCTCTGCGCCGCTCCAAACTAGGGCTTCGGCTCTATGCTATCGGCAGCGACCGCATCGCGGCCTTCCGCAGCGGCGTCAATATCGACCGCACGCGCTTGGCCGCTTACATACTCTCCGGTCTGTTCAGTGCTGTCGGCGGCCTGGGCCTGACCATGACCACCGGAATCGGCGCGCCGCTCGCCGGGGTCTACTACACGCTCAGCGGATTGGCCGCAGTTGTTGTCGGAGGGGTCAGCCTGGCTGGCGGACGCGGCGGAATGCTTGGGCCGGTGATGGCCGCATTCGTGCTGACACTGATACCGACCGATCTGATTTTCCTCAATATTGATCCCAATTTCGGCCAGGTGATCCAAGGGACCCTGATCGTGGTGATCGTGATGATCGGGGGATTCGTGGAGATGGAGCGAAGTCGTAAATGACCGAGCCAACCAAGACAGTCTTCTCGCGCGTCGGTGCGGCTGTGAGCGGCGGCGGCTTGATGTCGCTGCTGCGCACCCGCACGATTGTGGCCCTGATCCTTCTCCTGTTAGTGTTCGTCGGCGGCATCCAATTGGGCCGGCCTGGAACGGTAAACGCCCTGTGGATATCGAACATGCTGCTGTTCGCGGCACCACTCGGAATCGTCGCTGCCGGGCAGACGCTGGTCATGCTAACCGGAGGCATCGACCTTTCCGTCGCGAGTGTGGCGACCGCCTCGGCTTACCTGATGGCTACTCATTCCGGGCTGGGAATCGTTCCAGCCATACTGTTTGGACTCGGGGTTGGCTTTGCCGTCGGCCTGATCAACGGGATCGGTGTCGCACTTCTGCGCGTGCAACCTTTGGTGATGACTTTAGGAACGGGCTTGATGACAGAGGGGGCTCTGGTCGTTTACAGCCAGAAAAAGATGGCGGAGGCACCGCGGGTGCCGCAATTCATCGAGGACCTGGGCGCCGGAAAATTCCTGGGCGGCATCCCAAACGATCTTATCGTTTGGGTGCCGATAGCCATCATCCTTATCTTGGTATTGCGCCGCACCGGATTTGGCCGGCTGGTCTACGCTATCGGGGACAACAGCAAGGCCTGTAGCCTAGCTGGCATCCGCGTTTGGAGGATACTCCTTGTAAACTATGTCGCATGTGGCCTGCTCGCTGCCACCGCCGGGCTGATCATTGTCGGAGGCACCGACTCTGCCGAACTCAGACTAGCAGAAGTCTACCTTTTGCCGTCAGTGGCTGCGGTGATCATCGGTGGTACCTCGATCTTCGGCGGCCGCGGCGGATATTCGGGCACCATAGTCGGCGCGTTGATCCTGACGGTTCTGAACAGCATTCTTACTCTGCTTGACATTCCCGAGTCCGCTCGCCAGATCCTCTACGGCGGCATCATCCTGCTTCTGGCAGCGGCATACACCCGCCTTACTGACTGACCAACAGTTCCATTTCGAAAGACCTATCATGCCCGAAAAACTCCGCGTGCTCGTTGTCGGCCTTGGCCATATGGGAGTGACGCATGCCAAGGCCTATGACCGTATCGACGGTTACGAGCTCGCCGGCTTGTGTTGCCGTTCGATCGCCAGGCGCGACGATATCGTCAAGGCCTGGCCTCACGTGGCGCGCTTCGCCGGCTATGGCGAGGCGCTCGCAGAGGTGAAACCCGACGTCGTTTCAATAAACACTTGGCCCGACACGCACGCCAACTTCGCAGTAAGCGCCTTCCAGGCCGGTGCGCACGTGTTTCTCGAGAAACCGATCGCCGAAACCGTGGCCGACGCCGAACGAGTTGTCGCCGCTGCCAAGGCGAGCGATCGCAACCTGTTGGTCGGCCTTGCACCTCGGCACAGTCCCACCTGGGTCCGCTTCATGGAGCTGGCCCGTGGACTCGGCAAACCCCTGGTCATGCGCATGAATCTGAACCAGCGCTCTATCGGGCCGGCCTGGACCTGGCATAAAGACTTGATGAAGTCGCTTTCGCCCATCGTCGATTGCGGAGTGCACTATGTCGATATGATGTGTCACATGACTGGCGCGAAACCAGTTCGCGTGCATGCGATTGGCACACGGTTGACCGATGAGATCGCCCCCGAGATGTACAATTACGGTCAACTTCAGGTCGTATTCGATGACGGGTCGGTAGGCTGGTACGAGGCTGCGTGGGGTCCCCAGATCAGCCAGGTCGCATTCTTCGTTAAAGATGTCTTCGGACCGAAGGGCGGCGTACATATCGTCGTCGAAGACCCGGGAGACATGCTCGTCGCCGGGGCGACTTC
>JBPYFC010000215.1:0-3789 GCA_051984705.1 Chthoniobacterales bacterium
GAACATGTTGGACCTGTCTATCTGCGCCTGACCAGAGATCCCAGTCCTACGGTTTTCGGGAATGACTATCGTTTTGTCCTTGGCGCGACTCATCTGCTGCGACCAAAGGAGAAGGCAGCAGGAAAGATCGATCTTCTTCTGATTTCGACGGGCCCTCAGAGTGTTCGATGCGTCGACGCGGCCGACAAATTGGCAGCTCAAGGCGTTTCCGCCGGAGTCTTGCATGTGCCCAGTATCAAGCCGGTCAATGTGAACGAGATCATACAGGCGTGCGAATCAGCGCCGATCGTCTTTACGGTAGAAGAACACACAACCTACGGCGGCCTTGGCGGTCTGGTGGCGGAGATACTATCGGAACACTCTCCAAAGCGGGTGATCCGTTTTGGAATCGAGGACCGCTGGGGCGAATCGGCACCAAACGATTTCTTACTCGATGAATTTAAGCTTTCAGCAGGACCTCTCAGCGAACGGATTCTTCAAACACTGAAAACTAAAGGATGAAAACAGTAGTCGCTCGGTTTGGGGCGGGCAGAATAGGGCAGGAGCACCCCAAAGTTGGAAGGAAAATAGAAGCGTCAAAATTTCGGAGGTCAGCTAGGTGACAATTGAGAGAAAAGCGATTGGGGTAGCATTTCTTGGTGTGGGGCGGATGGGAGAAACGCATTTACGAAACTTGCGCAGTATCCCAGGAGCTAAGGTCGTCATCGTGGCTGACCCAAAACTGGAAGCAGCGGAACGTGGCAAGGAGCTTTCTGGAGCCGAGTTGGCGATTCCCGATGTGGAAAAAGCGATCGAACACCCAGCGGTCGACGCAGTTATCATTGTCACTCCAACCAATACGCATGCTCGATTAATCGAGCTGGCGGCGAAGGCTGGAAAAGCTATTTTCAGCGAAAAGCCGATCGCTCTTGAACTCGGAGAGACCCGGCGTGTTGTCGACGTTGTGAAAGAGCGGGGCGTACCGATGCAGCTAGGATTCATGCGCCGCTTTGATCCGGGTTACGCAAAAGCTAAGCAACGAATTGAGGGAGGAGAGCTCGGCAAGCTCGAAACCTTCCGCGCATTAAGCCGGGATACCTATCCGCCCGATCTGAAGTTCTTGCTGGGAAGCGGCGGTCTTTTCCTCGACATGGCGGTACACGACCTTGATCTCGCTCGATTCCTGGTTGGCGAAGTAGATGAGGTCTGTGCGTGGGGAGGCGTTCTGATTGATGAACGATTTTCAAAAGCGAACGATGTGGATACTGCGGTAACGCTCCTGCGGTTCGGCAATGGAGTGTTGGGTGTCGTGGAGACGTCGCGAAGATCAAACTGGGGTTACGATATTCGAACAGAAGTCGCCGGCTCCCTCGGTAAGGTAGTAATTGAAGCGCCGCAGAAGACTCCGTTACTTTTCGCGCGAGACTTTCAATCTACGTTCGATCACTACGAGAATTTCCCGGATCGGTTCGAGCAAGGATATCGGCTGGAACTTGAAGCTTTTTTCGATGCTTTAAAGACCGGCCGTCAGCCATCACCCGGCCCGGAAGACGCTTTAGAAACGCTGCGCCTGGCTTTGGCGGCCGCAAAAAGTTGGCAAGAAAGGCGGCCAGTCAAGGTCTCGGAGATTCAGGCATGACTGCTGAAACGCGCCGGAACAAGATCATCGAGTTCTTGGAAGACGAGGGCAACGTCAAAGTCGAAGAACTGTCAGAACGCTTCGCTGTCAGTCAGGTCACTGTGCGTAAGGATTTAGCCGAGCTGGAGGAACAAGGACTCCTCCAACGAACCTATGGCGGCGCAGTCTATTCTCACCGGAGCCGGTTCAATGTTTCGTTTCGCGGCAAACTACGACTGCATGCGCAGGAGAAGGAAGCAATTGCGGCGGCGGCGTTGAACTATATTCATGAAGGTGACACGGTCATCATCGATGCAGGGAGCACCACGCTTGCGCTGGCGCGTGCGCTGGTCGGGAAATTCCATTCGTTATACGTGATCACGATTTCAGTGCCAGTCGCGCTCGAGCTATCGCAAGTAGGGCACGAAATCCTTTTGGTCGGCGGTCAGGTGCGAAATCATAGTCTCGCCCTGATCGGGCCGACGGCGGTCAAGACGCTACAAGCCTTTCACGCGGATCGTGCATTTCTTGGCAGCTCTGGAATTACTCTCGCCCATGGGCACAGCACGCCCAACCCGTTGGATGCCGAGGTTAAACAGGCGATGATCAAATCAGCAGACGAGAGCTATATATTGACTGACTCCTCCAAGTTTGGTCACGCCTGTTTGGCGAGCTTTGCCAAGCTATCAGAAATTCATCTGACGCTCACGGACCCGGGCATGCCCCTGGAGTTCCAACAAGAGTTTAGTCGTCGCGGCGTAGGATTCAAGATTGTGGATCTTAATGCTGCATTGAACAACGAACCAAATCGTTCGGAATCGGTCTCATCAAGCAACCAAAGGCACTCGGCCGAACATTAAACTTCCAAAGCCTGCTATCAGAACAAGACTTGCGGTATTGCTGGCGTGCTTCGCCGCTTTTGCTTTCCCTCTCACCGGCCTGGCCGAAAAGAGACCGTACATTATTGTCGTCACGCACGGCCAGGTGTCAGATCCATTCTGGATCGTTGTCAAAAATGGCGTGGATCAAGCCGCGAAGGATTGCGGGGCTGATGTTGAATACCGAGCATCCGAGAAATTTGATATGGTGACGCTCGCGCAACTGATTGATGCCGCTGTGGTGGCTAAGCCGGATGGTTTGGCCGTTACCATTCCAGACGCCGATGCTTTGGGTGGCGCGATTCAGAGGGCAGTGAAGGCCGGGATTCCGGTGATCTCGTTAAACTCCGGTTCAGATGTATCCAAAAAACTTGGGTGTCTTCTCCACGTGGGACAAGACGAATACATCGCAGGCAAACGGGGCGGCGAACGGATGAAAGCGTTGGGCATCAATAAAGCAGTCGTCATTAATCAGGAAGTCGGAAATGCTGGCTTAGACCTTCGCACCAGAGGATTCATCGACACGGTTGGTAGCGGCAGCCAGGTCCTTCCCGTCCCAACAGATTTTACGGCTGCGCGAGAGGCGGTTTCCGCTTTTCTGCAAAAGAATCCTGATATTGACGCTTTACTGACTCTAGGTCCGACCGATGTTGAGGCGGTTCTGCAAGCTCTGGAACAAACTGGGAAGCTCGGGAAAGCGAAGTTCGCGACTTTTGATCTGTCGCCGGCAGTTCTGCAAGCGATCGAGAAGAAACAGATGGATTTCGCTATCGATCAGCAGCAGTACTTGCAGGGTTATTTGCCAGTCGTTTTTCTCACGAATTTCGCGAGGTACGGACTGATGCCCGCTAGTGATATTCTGCTCACCGGCCCGCTATTCGTGACTTCGGATACTGTAAAACAGGTTGTTGACCTTACGAAAAAAGGGATCCGCTAAATTGCTCCAATTGCCGTTTTTGTGGAGGGGCGTTGCTTGCAACGCCCGCCGCCGGATTGGACGGACCCTACTGCGAATCGAGCTTGGCAGTGGTGTGCCCGAGTATTTTGACGGTCTGATTTAATTGCTCGATCCTGAGCGGCTTTTTCAGAACCGTGACGGGACTGATTTGAAGAATCCGGTCAAGCATCTCACTGTCCGGGTACCCCGTGATGACGATCACGTTCAAATCCGGATCGATCTGCTTTGCGACCTTATAGACCTGGTCACCGGGCGCGTCCGGCAATTGCAGGTCGAGGAACATCAAATCAAATTTCTGTTTACGGAGGCTTGTGATCGCGTCCTTAGCGGAGCCAACGACAACGCGACTAAAACCG
>JBPYFC010000216.1:0-3397 GCA_051984705.1 Chthoniobacterales bacterium
CGGTTAACCGTCGCGCACGAGGCCGAGGTGACGACGTAGCCCGGCCGTTTGCGGATGGGGGTCAACTTAAGAATCACAAATGGGGTTGCATTCACGCGCTGGCGGTCCAGCTGGGAAGCTCAATCCGCCAATCGCGAGATGAAGCTAGAAGCTTCGGCCGAATCGCCCGGTCGTTGAACGTGGTCCTTTGCTGGTACGGTCACGATTCATGGTGACTTTCCAACGCGAGCGAGTCCGAGAGATGCACGATCAAATTGCTATCAGCCGTTGCTCTTCGGCAGCATGGCGTTTAGGGTACACCAGTTATCGGAGATCATCAGTCATGAATAACCAACCAGCTCCTCGTTCGATTGTGGTTCCAATGGTCGTGGAACAGACAGGTCAAGGAGAAAGGGAGTACGACATCTATAGCCGGCTGCTAAAGGATAGAATCATCTTCATTGGAACAGAGATTGATGATCAGATCGCAAACCTTGTTGTCGCCCAGTTGTTGTTCTTGCAGACGGAGGACCCGAAGAAAGATGTCAGTCTTTATATCAATTCTCCGGGAGGCTCGGTGACGGCCGGGCTCGCAATCTACGACACCATGCAGTTTCTGACGTGCGATGTAGCGACCTATTGTGTCGGCACCGCGATGAGCATGGGATCGTTTTTGCTTGCCGGAGGCACTAAAGGCAAACGATACGCGCTTCCGAATTCTGACATCATGATTCATCAGACATCCGGCGGAACAGAAGGAACGGCCAGTGACGTAGAACGTCAATTCAACCGGATGAAGAATGTACATCGGCGCCTTATTCGGCTGCTGGCCAAACATACCGGCAAAAGTGAGGCGCAAATCGAAAAAGACTCCGATCGCGACTATTTCATGACTGCCTACGAAGCTAAGGAGTACGGCATCGTCGATCACGTTACCGAGACACGGAGAGGATTTCGCGAAATCGCGCCGGAGACGACGTCCGGGAACGGTGCGTAGCGCAAGCCTTCGACTTGCCGCTTCCAGTTAGCTGTCTTCGGTCGACAGTTTTCAGTTCTGAAGTCGCCACAGTGAACCGCTGTGTGTAATCGCCCTTACATGTGCTCCAGCCATTCCAATGCTTTGTTGAGGCTTTGCCGTTGCAGGTAATGAACCAGCATCGGATCGGCATCCCTAGGCAGTTGCTGAACGAGATTGTCGATTTGCTCCCCGGCCTCTTTTAGCTTTGCAAGATGCGCGCCGGGATCTTGATCCCGCAGCTGATGGTTTGCGATTAAAGCAAGCCTGGCTCGGAGGGCTTGCGCAAGAGTGGGATAATACTGGTCCGCGGTCATAAACTATTCTTGCTGGTAGTCCGTTCCTAGTCGTGTTCAATCGAGCCAACTGCAACTACCGGCTAGAAACCGAAAACTGCAAACCGAAAACTCAGAACCGGCACCAGGCCCGCTCAAGCCGCCATTCGAGGGGTGGATTCGTCGATCGGTTCTATCCGCGTAATAGGGACCTTACCGGCTATCAGCCTTCCTGGCGGCTTGGAGACAACCCGAAAATTTCTCTTAGCCAGTTCCTGCAAAAGCCCTTCCAGCGCTCGAAGTCGTACGTCGGCGTATTCTCCTTCGTGCAGCAGTATGATGCATCCGGGCGACAGAGAGCGAGTGATCCGCTCGACAATTTGGTCCGAGTCTCTTAGCTGCGTGTCGTAGGCGCGCGAGCTCCAACCGATCAAATGCAGGTCTCTCGCCGCAAGAATCGGATGGAGGAAAGGGTTCTTCATTCCAGCTGGAGCGCGAAAAAGTTTGGAAACTGGCAGACCAGCCCTGGCCGCAGTCTCTGCGAAATCGTCGATTTCGCGCACCAATTGATCGGGACCGAGCCGCCAAAAATGGAACTTTTGGTGCCGTTGGGTGTGGTTGCCAAGTGTATGGCCCGCCTCCACGATCGCTTGTGCCAGATCGGGATAGCGAGCGATCTGCTCGCCGATCAAAAAGAAGGTTGCGCGGGCATTGTGCCGCTCGAGTAGCGCCAGCGCCTTCGGGGTCGTGTCCGGGTGCGGTCCGTCGTCGATTGTTAGCCAGACCTCATCAGTATTTGTTTCAAACTGAGTAATGACCGGCCCGAACCCTTGCCACGAAGGGATCAGAGTCACCGCCAAAAGGGCGAGATGGGAAATAAACATGACCCATAGTCCCGCTAACCAGCCGTCGGCAACGGCTACAAAGGTCACGAATGGAGCCAGGACAATAAACCAGAGGACCGGCGTCGGACGGTATCGCACGCCGCTTATAAATCAGATGGTTAGCGCGAGGCAAAGTCAAAAAAACTCTAATGTTTTGGCCCTGACATCCGTCCGATAATAATGAGAGCGGCTCAGACGGAAAAGCGCTAGTTTAGCTTGAAATTTATGCGCTGGAACGAGGGACATTGGTCCTGAGAAGGACGGCCCAGTAGAGAAATGTTCACGCAGGGACACCGACTGAAAGTAGCTTTACTAGTAGAAAGCTCGAACGAGTACAGTCGCGGTGTGCTTCGCGGAATCCGAACTTTTGTGAAAGAAAAGGACGAATGGGAGATTTACTTCTCTGAACAGGGCCGCGGTGTAGGACCACCGCCTTGGTTCGACCGGTGGAGAGGCGACGGCATCATTGCCAGGATCGAAAACAGGCAGATCGAGGATGCAGTCACTGGCAAAGGGGTACCGGTTGTAAACGTAAGCGCTGCCGAACTTTCACATCCGATCCCTACTGTTACCGCCAGCCCGAGAGAAGCTGTTGTGCTCGCCGTTGACCACCTGCTTGAGCGCGGGTTTCGCAACCTCGCCTATTGCGGGGATATCCTGTTCCATTGGTCGAAACGGTTGGAACAAGCGTTTCGAAAACACTTGGGAGAGACAGGTTACATGGCACACGTTTTTAATACCCAACCGGGCGACGCGGCGGATTGGATCGAAGAGCAAGCGAAACTTGCGCGATGGTTAAGGTCGTTGCCAAAGCCGGTCGGACTCTTTACATGCCTCGATATTCGCGGGCAATGGGTGCTCGATGTTTGCCGTCAGGAATCAATCCGGGTTCCGGGGGAAATCGCCGTGTTGGGATATCACAATGACGAGCTTTTATGCGAACTATGTGAGCCTCAGCTTTCTAGCATAATCCCGAATGCTCAGAGGGCGGGTTACGATGCTGCTGTCTGGCTCGATCAGCTGATGCACCAGATGAAGCTTGCAAAGCAGCTTGAGCTTCTCCCTCCGCTCGGGATCGTCGCCCGAGGTTCAACTGACGCAATCGCACTGAGCGACGCGCAAACCGCGAATGCGATCCGTTTCATTAGACGGAATGCCTGCAAAGGGATCGGTGTCGAAGATGTTCTTGCTGCCGTGCCTATGTCCCGGACGTTGCTCGAGCGAAGGTTCCAGAAGCATCTGCA
>JBPYFC010000217.1:0-5816 GCA_051984705.1 Chthoniobacterales bacterium
ACGATGCACTTTGCCACAGGTTTCGTCGATCGCCTCTGCGCAGAGGTCGATCAACCTTTGATCGAACAGCACCGGCTCAATTCGCCAGATGCGGTCCCAAGCGACGTCGACATTTCCCTCTTTAGCGAATCTTTGGCTGGCCTGTTTTGCGTCGTCCAACATTTTCGACAGGAAAGAAGCGTCGAGATGGCGTTGGTCGAGCGTGATACGGCATTCCTCGACGACGCTCGTCACGATGCCAGGTTTTGTTGTGCACGAGCCAATGGTGCACACGCCGCCGCGTTTGCTGGTGATTCGGTAAATTTCAGGACTCATTTTTGCTGCAGCCAGAAATGCATCTTTGCGGACATTCATCGGCGTGCTGCCCGAATGAGCGGCCTGGCCCCGGAACGTGATTGCGTGCCGCTCAACGCCGAACGTGCCGAGCACGGCTCCCAAGGGCAAACCTAGATCAAGAAGGACAGGACCCTGCTCAATGTGCAACTCGATATACGCGGCAGCAGTTCTCAATTCGACCCCGCTCTCTTTCGCTCGCTCGAGATCGATACTTACGTTTTTCAACGCATCGGGTAAACGGATCCCATCTTTGTCAACCAGCCCGCGCGCTTCATCGAGATCGAGATTTCCAGAACAAGCCGATGACCCGAACAAGCTTTTGCCAAACCGAGCACCTTCTTCGTCAGCCCAATCGACCAGCCGTACTGTGACAGGAGGGTTGCCCTGATACTGCTCATTAATTCGCCGGAGAATCTCGACTCCTGCCAGCAGATTCAAGCAACCGTCGAGCCATCCACCGTTTGGGACGGAATCGATATGCCCGCCAATCAACAGGGAGCGTTCGGATTTTCCACGTAGGGTAGCCCAAGCGTTACCTGCCGGGTCGGAATGAATCTCGAGCGGCAACGCCTCCAGCTTTTGGCGGAGCCATGCCCGGGCACAACTCCAAGTTTCCGTGAACGCAACCCTCTGCGCGCCGTTTTCGTCGCCTGTCAATGCACGGAGTTCTTTGAGCTCGGCGACTGTGCGCTTTGGATTCAGCATATAACCGGATCCTGTTTTCAATTTTATAAATCTCCAGCCGTGCCTTAAGGCGTGGCACACGCACGAGGCGCCGATAAATCGGCGCCCTACCGACGAAATACTTTGGTCCGATGATCGGTAGGGCTGAGCTTTAGCTCAGCCTCGTGCGCGTCCCACCCCTTAATTCTCGAAATTCCATTCGTAGAACGCAGAGGTAACCCAAGTTCCAACGCTTGAAATTTCCGACCTCGCCTGACAATATCACTTTTCACTCTGTAACAAGGAGGGGAAAATGGCGAACTTAGCGGTTACTGTTGACGGACTCAGTCTACCCAACCCGTTCATCATCGCCTCCGGTCCACCTGGAACGAACCTGAATGTGATCGCCAAGGCTTTCCAGGAAGGCTGGGGAGCTGTCATCGCAAAGACAGTTAGCCTCGACGCTTCGAAAGTTATTAATGTCGCGCCTCGCTACGCCAAGCTTTTCTCAAATGACAAACGAGAAGTGGTTGGCTGGGAAAATATTGAGCTGATCAGCGATCGACCGCTCAAAATCTGGATCGAAGAATTCAAGAAATGCAAAGACCGTTTTCCGGATAGGATCCTGATCGCGTCGATCATGGAAGAATACAGCAAAGACGCCTGGTTTGAGATCGTTGGGCGATGCCAGGAGACGGGTGTCGATGGGTTTGAATTAAACTTTTCCTGCCCCCACGGGTTACCGGAACGCAAGATGGGGTCGGCAATGGGAGAGGATCCGGAGATTCTCGAAGAAGTCTGTGGCTGGGTAGCGGCAGCGGCAAAAAAGCCGGTATGGGCGAAGATGACACCGAACATCACTCGTATTGAAGAGCCGAGCCGGGCTGCTTTGCGTGGAGGGGCGCAAGGAGTCAGCCTCATCAATACGATTCGGTGCGTGATGGGCGTTAACCTCGACACATTCAGACCGGAACCGACCGTCGAAGGCTACACGACGCCGGGCGGATACTCTTCCAAAGCGGTCAAGCCGATTGCGTTACGGATGGTGATGGAGGTTGCCGCCATGATGCGGTCAGAGTTCCCTGACCGAACGATTTCAGGAATCGGCGGAATTGAAACAGGCGAGGACGCAGCGCAGTTCATTCTCCTTGGAGCCGATACAGTTCAGGTCTGCACCGGAGTGATGAAACTGGGTTACGAATGCATTAAACCGATGCAGGAGGAGTTGCTCGCCTTCATGGAGAAACATCGATTCGAGATTGTGGCGGAGTTCAAAGGCAAATCGCTCGATTATTTTACTTCGCACGCGGACCTGGTGCGCCGGCAGGCCGAACGCAAAGCCGCTCAGAAAGCGGCTGCAGAAGCTAAGGCGGTAAGAAACGATGCCGAGTGGAGCAGCGAATCGTTCGTACAACAGACGGACTTGCTAGCTCGATAGGGAAATGCTGAGAATGGAGAACTAATGCCTACGATCGGTAGGGCTGAGATTTATCTCAGCCTGGTGCGTGTGGCAGCTGCACGAGGTCGCGATAAATCGCGACCCTATCGGACATAGACTAATCATGCCTCTGTTAATCAAGAACGGCGAAATCGTTACCGCGAGCGAGCGTTACAAGGCGGACATCTACTGCGAAGGCGAAACGATTACGCGGATCGATCGCGATATCTCCGCACCGCCGGGTACAACAGTCGTTGATGCGGCGGGGAAATATGTTTTTCCGGGGTTCATCGATCCGCACGTTCATATCTATCTCCCGTTCATGGGGACGTTCTCCAAGGACACATACGAGACCGGAAGTAAAGCCGCCATCGTAGGAGGGACAACGACGCTGATCGAGATGTGTTGTCCGTCGCGCAGAGACGATGCGCTGAAAGGATTTGAGCTTTGGATGTCTCAGGCAGTCGGCAAATCGGCTTGCGATTTCAGCTTTCACATGGGCGTAACCAAATACGACGCCACCACAGAGGGGCAGCTCCGCGAGATTGTGGGCACTGGAATCAGTTCTTTCAAAATTTTTCTAGCGTACAAGGGAGCATTCGGAGTCGATGATACGGAGCTGTACCGTACCTTGGCTTTGGCCAAGAAACTTGGCGTAATCGTTACCGCGCACTGCGAGAACGAAACGCTTGTGGCTGAGCGCTCTGCAGAATTGTTAGCCGCTGGAAAGACAGACCCGGGACAGCATCATGAAAGCCGGCCGCCGTTGGTGGAAGCCGAAGGGGTCCATCATCTCATGACCTTTGCGCAGCTTACCGGAGCCGCGACTTACATTGTTCATTTGAGCTGCCAGGAAGCTCTAGTCGAGGCAATCTCGGCGCGCCAACGCGGCGTCAGGGTCGGTGTCGAAACACTGATCCAATATCTGCTTCTGGATAAAACTTATGCGGAGCGCCCAGAGTTTGATGGAGCGAAGTATGTGATGTCGCCGACCCTGCGTGACGCTAGTAACCAGGAGATACTTTGGAAGGGGCTTCGGGACGGGCTGATCAATACAGTTGCGACCGACCACGCACCTTTTGACTTTTCGAAGCAGAAGGTTATGGGCAAAGACGATTTCACCAAGATCCCAAACGGGATCCCTTCGTTGGAAGCGCGGATCAATCTTCTTTACACTTATGGAGTCAAGGCGGGGCGCATCGATCTACACACGTTCGTGAATGCTGCCAGTACCCAGGTCGCAAAACTGTTTTCTCTCTTTCCGCGCAAAGGAACAATCCAACCGGGCGCCGATGCAGATCTGGTTGTATTCGATCCCGATTACCGAGGCACTATTTCAGCCAAAACCCAGCTGATGAACGTCGATTACAGCGCGTTTGAAGGCTGGAAAATCGAAGGCCGGCCGAGCGTTGTCACCGTCCGCGGCGAGGTCGCCGCACGCGATGGACAATTCACCGGCACAATCGGCCGCGGCAATTTTCTCAAACGTGAACCGAAGGACTTCTAGTGCTGGTGCTAGTGTTAGTGTTAGTCAGGGCGCAAGCGCCATCCTGTCTGGTATCCAACCAACACTAACACTAGCACTAACACTAGCACTGACACACATATGGACGCTATCCCTGCACTCGATGCTTCCGCGTTAGACGCAGCTCGCGCGGGCTCGCTGTATAACGAAGATCTCGCGCCTGTTTCCTGGGATCGAAGAAAATGGGGGCTGGCTAGTTTCGCAGCCTTATGGATCTCAATGTCGGCGTGTATACCGACCTACATGCTTGGATCATCGCTTATCGGAGGCGGGATGAATTGGTGGCAAGGAATTTTAACGGTGTTCCTCGGCAACCTGATCGTTCTCATTCCAATGGTCCTCAACGCGCACGCTGGGACGCACTATGGCATTCCGTTTCCCGTCTTGTGTCGCGCTTCCTTTGGTACGACGGGCGCCAACCTCCCGGCATTATTGCGCGCACTGGTTGCATGCGGCTGGTTTGGGATCCAGACTTGGATCGGCGGCAGCGCAATATACAAAATTCTAGCGATATTTTTCCCTGACATCGCTGCGCCAGGAATGAGCGCGGTGCTTGGTATCACGCTGCCTCAGCTCGCCTGTTTTCTGTTTTTCTGGGCGATCAATATGTGGGTCGTTTATATGGGGATCGATTCGATCCGGTTTCTGCTAAATATCAAAGCACCTTTACTGCTAGCGCTCGGGCTGTTGCTGCTCTGGTGGGCATATCGGACGGCAGGTGGATTTGGCCCAATTCTTTCTCAGCCGTCTGCGTTTGATCCAGGTCAACCGAAGGCAGGCCAGTTCTTCTCCTTTTTCTTTCCCGCGTTAACTGGAATGATCGGTTTTTGGGCAACGTTATCTTTGAATATCCCAGATTTTTCCAGGTACGCGAAATCGCAAAGGGATCAGATTATTGGACAGGCGCTTGGATTACCGCTAACGATGGCGCTCTATTCATTCATCGGTGTTGCGGTCACGTCGGCCACGGCCATTATCTACGGACAAACCATTTGGGACCCGACCGATGTACTTGCCCGATTCAGAAATCCCTTCCTGCTGATTGTGGCGATGGTTGCGCTCTGTATTGCGACGTTAGCGACCAATATCGCGGCAAACGTGGTAAGTCCGGCAAACGATTTCTCACAACTCGCACCGAGACATATTTCGTTCAGGACAGGCGGTCTTATCACAGGGATTATCGGCGTTCTGATCATGCCCTGGAAACTGGTTGCTGATCCCAGCGGATACATTTTCACCTGGCTGGTCGGCTACAGCGCGTTACTCGGACCAATCGGCGGAATCATGATTGCCGACTATTTCGTGGTTCGGCACCGGCACCTGAATGTTGGAGCGCTTTACGACGGGTCAGGAGAATACCGTTACACGAACGGAATCAGTTTGGTGGCTGTTGTGGCATTTGTTCTAGCTGTCCTGCCGAACCTGCCCGGGTTTCTGGTTACAATCAAAGTGCTTCCTGCGACTTCTGTTCCCGGATCCTTGGTCGATCTGTACAATTACGCCTGGTTCGTCGGATTTGCTCTAGCGTTTGTGATTTATCTGATCCTCCGCAAGCTCGCGCCAAAGAGCTGAGAGGGGACATCACGCCAAAGCGCGAAGAAGGATCTCACGCCAAGACGCAAAGACTTAGCGCGGCGGAGCCGCAACCAAACGCCGGCATCGCCGGCATCGCCGACATCGCCGACATCTGAGAGAAACGAGACAAACGATCTAACGAAAAAGCAGGCAGTCGTCAGCGAGAAGAATCTTCTAAAAAATGAACGATTCCCAGGGTTTGCACCGCAGAGGCATTCAACGCGATAAGTTCCTGGTATCTGACCACTTGGAGCAAGCGATGAACACCCTCTGCGAACA
>JBPYFC010000218.1:0-5406 GCA_051984705.1 Chthoniobacterales bacterium
AGCTCATCGGTACGTTCAAGGTTTGTGCTTTCTCTCGATCGATGTCGAGGTAGAGCTGCGGCACATTAGACCGGTAGGTCGTGAAAACGCTAGTTAACCCCGGTTCTACGTTAGCGGCTCCTGTCACCGCATCGGCCGCCTGTTGCAACGCTCTTAACCCAGCGTTGTGGCGATCCTCAATCTCGAGCTGGGATCCGCCGGCGTTTCCCATACCGCGAACCGATGGGGGCTGGATAGCCACCACAAAGGCGTCTTGAATCGATGAGATAGCTGCCTGCAATTTGCCGAGAATGGCAGTGCCCGATTGTTCGGGATGATTCATCCGTTCACTGAACGGTTTCAACGGGAAAAACACGGTCAACGCGTTCGATTTCGTTGTGTTGTCCAGGATCGATAAACCTTCGATGGCGAAGGTAAGCTCGACTCCGGGGAGGTCTTTACCGAGTTTACCGACTGCCTGGCGAATCTCGTCGTTCCGTTGCAGCGAAGCGCCGTCCGGTAGCTGGGCGAAGACGATCAGGTAACCTTGGTCCATCGGAGGGATGAAGCCGGCCGGTACTGTCCGAAAAAGAGCTCCGGTAAGACTTATGAGCCCAAGGTAAAGGATTACTACGAGCGCGCTGACTCGAAGCAGTCGCCGCACGGTCGCTCCATAGAGATTAATTCCGCGATCGAATGTCCGGTTAAATAACCGGAAGAACCAACCCAACAGAAAATCGATCAGACGTGTGAGTAGATCCTTTTTGGCATGGCCCGGTTTGATCAGGATGGCGGCCAATGCCGGGCTGAGCGTAAGTGAGTTAAACGCGGAGATCAGCGTAGCAATTGCGATTGTCAGAGCGAACTGCCGATAAAATTGACCACTGATGCCGCTGACCAAGGCTGTCGGTACGAAAACGGCGGTCAGAACCACCGCAATCGAGATGATCGCGCCGCCGACCTCGTCCATCGCCTTGCGCGCCGCTTCCTTGGGCGAGAATCCGTGTTCGATCCACCGCTCGACGTTTTCAACGACCACAATGGCGTCATCGACGACGATGCCGATGGCTAATACCAGCCCGAATAGAGAAAGCGAATTCAAAGAGAAGCCCATGGGCGCCATGACCGCTAACGTGCCGACCAGCGAAACGGGCACGGCGATCAGCGGAATCAAGGCAATTCTCCAGGATTGGAGAAACACCATGACAACGATCACCACCAGCACAATCGCAGTGCGCAATGTATCGTAGACCGCGTCAATCGATTGCTGGGTGAAAAGCGTCGGATCGTATGGAATAGAGTACTCCATTCCGGGCGGAAAAGATTTCGCCATCTCCGCCATCGCTTTCTTCACCAGAGCAGCAGTCTTCAGCTCATTCGACCCCGGCAACTGAAAGATTCCGAGCGCGACCGCAGGGATAGTTCCGTCTTGAAAAGTGGTACTGGTATAACTTTGTCCACCTAGTTCGACTCTGGCGACATCACCGAGATAAACCAGTTGTCCGTTGCTGCCTCGCTTCAAAACAATTCGAGAGAACTGCTCCGGCGTAATCAGGCGTCCTTTGGTGCTGATGGTCAATTGAAACTCAGTCTTCGGGCGCGCCGGTTCGGCGCCGACGCTTCCCGGGGCAACTTGAACGTTCTGAGCCTGGAGCGCACTTACCACGTCATCCGTCGTCAAGCCACGGGAATAGAGGAGATCCGGGTTCAACCAGATCCGCATACTGTATGGCTGGGCGCCAAACAGCTGTACGTTGCCGACACCTTCGATTCGTTTCAGCGTATCCTCGATCTGGGTGTATGCGTAGTTACTGAGGTAGAGCGGCGTGTAGGTGTTGCTCTTGGAGGTTAGCCCGATCGCCATCAGAATATCGGGTGATTGCTTTTGCGTGGTAACGCCGATGTTCCGCACTTCCTGCGGCAACTGTGGCTCCGCAATCGCTACCCGGTTCTGTACCAGCACTTGGGCTATGTTCGGGTCGGTCCCGAGCTTGAACGTAACCGTCAACTGCATTGTGCCGTCCATGGCCGAGACGGAGGACATGTACAGCATGTTCTCGACGCCGTTAACCTGCTGCTCAATCGGCTGCGCCACTTCTTCGGCCAACGTCTTTGGATCCGCACCGGGGTACTGTGCTTGGACGACGACTGTTGGCGGCGCGATCTCTGGATATTGCGCAACCGGAAGCACCGTGAACGCGATTGCCCCTAAAAGTACGGTGACAACCGAGATGACAATCGCAAAGATAGGTCGCTCGATAAAAAAGTGAGACAATTTCATCCTGAGTTTCCCCCTCAATCAGCGAGTCGCGCTGTTGCTGTTCGAATGATTAGTTGAAGCGCTTGATTGCCCGCCCGTTAACGGTAACGAGATGTCATTCGAAGCGAATTGCTCCATTGTTCCCGCTTCTGGCTTCACCGGATTGTTCGGACGGACCTTGATAATTCCGTTGATGATTACCACGTCATCCGGGTTTAACCCTGACTTTACGACTCGGAGCCCATCGGCCAATTGCCCGGTCGTGATGTGCCGTAACTGAGCTATGTTTTTCGCATCGACCACATACACGAAGCTTTGGTCCTGGTCCGATCCGATAGCCCGATCAGCTACCAGCAGTGCTTCATACCTGGGACTGGAAGCAACCCGCACCCGAACAAAATTACCAGGTTTCAAAAACCCATCAGCATTAGGAAGTGTAGCCCGGATCAGCAGCGTTCCGGTTGATGAATCGAAAACATTATCGGAGAAATTGATCGTTCCTTCATGTGAAAATCCCTTTTCGTCCTGTAACTGAAGATAGACCGGAGCTTTTCCATCGCCGGTGCTGGGTAATTTCCCGTCCCGCACCAACCGCTGATAAGTAAGCGCGGCCAACTCATCCATACTGAAATAGGCGTAGATGGGATCGACGCTGACGATCGTAGTCAACTGGGTCGAATCAGCTTGGACAAGGTTGCCAATATTGACCAGCTGACGGCCTACGCGTCCGTCGATCGGCGAGGTGACCCGGGTAAATTCAAGATTGAGCTTGGCGGCATTGACCGCTGCCTGAGTAGAGATCACCTGAGCCGCGGCCTGGCTTTTGTTCGACAATGCGGTGTCATAGTCTTCCTTCGCGATCACATTGTTCTGTTGTAGCCGCTGTTGGCGCTCAAAGGTTACATCCTGAAGCTGCTGATTGGCCTGAGCCTGTTTAAGCTGCCCGATCGCCTGGTCGTAGGCGTCCTGATAAGGGCGAGGATCGATCTGGTACAGAAGATCCCCCTTGTGAACGATGTCACCTTCTTTGAAAGGGATACCGACAATGTAGCCACTGACTCGAGCGGTAACGTTCACCAGATTCACCGCAGCGGTTCGGCCGGTAAACTCGTTCCAGTTAACCACCTCTTTCTCCACCGGTTTGCTGACCGTCACAGCGGCCGGAGGAAAAGCACGCGCAGCCGACGGCGGGCGACCGCAGCCCGTTAAACTCAATGCCAGGAGGCAAAGCCCGAAGTAAATTGGAATCGTCCGCGATAGCTTGTGCTGACAGAAGGCAGAAATCTGTTTCATATTTAGAAATCTCCGGCCATGCTAGGTATACGTAAGATAGTAAGATCCTTTTGGCAAGAAGGCACCTTATAGGGAGTAAGTAACTCGACGGAAACTATTGAACCGATAAAGTGGCGAACAGGCATAAAATCCGATTGTGATTTGCAAGCAGTTAACAGAGCTGGTTAGGTTTTGCAACTGGTTTGTGACGGTGCGTTGTTGGAACTGATAGTAGAGCATTGGCCTGACAGCATTATGTCAGGAGAAACAGGGCCTATGGCACACTCGACGTTCAGAGGCTCATGCCTCTTTCTCGTCCTCGAGATCGAGAACGAGTACGGTTAAGTACTAAGATGGCGGTCGAACTCCTGAGCGCTTGTTTCATACTCCAAACTAGTCAGAACCGGGCCGACCTTCTCGCGGGCTCTTGCTTAGCCTGTCGGATTTTTGCGATGAAATGGCGGAAGCGACCGGTAGCAGGCAATCAAACAAGAATTCGGTCTGACCGAGCAACAATTGCCTTCCCTGGTTACTGATGTATACTAAGTAACGATAAGTATGAAAGCTTCTATGCCGCCGGTTGGGCTCAAAAAGAAAACGACAAAAGATAGCCAGCCAAGCGTGTACGATCGATCTTGTCCGGCGCACGTCGTCATCGACCACTTGGCCGATAAATGGGCGGTCCTGATTATAGGCCGGTTGGCCAATGGAACGATGCGGTTCGCAGAATTACGACGCGCCGTCGACGGGATTAGCCAGAAAATGCTGACGGTAACTTTGCGTGATCTGGAACGAGACGGATTAGTGAACAGAAAGCTTTACGCCAGCGTTCCACCGAAAGTGGAATATTCTCTGACTCCCTTAGGCGCCTCGCTCTCGGATAAGGCAGCGGAACTATGCCACTGGGCGGAAGCGAATATGGAACAGATCTTACGGGCCCGGGACAATTTTGATAAGCGAGCGGGGCGCGCTGTGAAGAGCGGAGGACGCTAGCCCAGCGGGGGTGTTAGGCCGTTCTGTTCGCTCTCCTTGCCACCCTGAATCTCGAATCTCGAAGTTCGAATCTCGAATTCAACGGTCAAGCCGCTTCAATTCGAGCTTCTAGCTTCGAGCTCCCGCTTCCGCAACGTTCCCTTGTGAGCAATCCAGCCTGGTGCCATTTTCCATCTATCCCTATGCGTTACCTGGTCAAGGCTCGGGTTAAGCCCGGAAGAGAAGCCGCTCTCGAGCGGGCCATTGATGAGAAGACGCTCGGCAAAGGTTCGGTTGCCGGGGACGAATATCTCTGGGACATGGCGCATGCCCGCGTCGATCAACGCCAAACGGTGACTTGGGTCGAAGTTTGTTTCTGCCAGACACCGCTCGCGGAAGAGCGACCTTATTGGGAAGAATATTTTGAATTATTAAGCGTCAAAGACGCGCACGCCCGCCGAAATTGCCGCGATCTGAACGGCCAAGAGCCATGGGCATGTTGCGAATGCGATTGCACGAAACGGTTAGAGGAGCGGCTTGCCAAGATAGGGGAGCCGTTTTTGGAGAAACTAAGAGTGTGAGTGTGAGTGTGCGCCGGCGCGCCGCTCACTAGCACTAGCACTAACACTAACACTCTCCCGCAAGATCCCGACAGGTCGCGCAAGATCGCAAGCGACAGCGGCTGAACGCGAAGCAAAGTAGCTTCAATCTGTAACTCAAAGACGAAAGCTCAAATATGAAGAAACGAAAACTTGGAAACAGCGATCTTGAAGTCTCGGCCATTGGGCTGGGCTGCATGGGAATGAGCTTTTCCTACGGGCCGCCCAAGGACAAAAAGGAGATGATTTCGGTGCTCCACGCCGCGGTTGATCGTGGCGTGACGTTTTTTGACACGGCGGAAGTTTACGGGCCTTACACCAATG
>JBPYFC010000219.1:0-5321 GCA_051984705.1 Chthoniobacterales bacterium
TTGGGTGCTGCGCAGGAATCGCTTGCCTGCGATCCTTGTTGAATGCGGGTTTCTGACGAATCACGCTGAGGCTGCTCGCATTCAAGACCCGGACTACCGCGAACGCACGGCGCGCGCAATCGCTGGAGCAATCATGCGGTATTAGACGCCCGGTCTCGGGTTCCGGCTTCCGAGTTTCGGGTTCCGAGAGGTGAAGACCCAGCGCGAAATACGGAACCAGAAACCCGGAACCCGGAACGCCTTGGGGGCTCTGCGCATAGATACCGTTTCCACCCAGTTTCGAACCTGTCGCTCAAAACTCAATCACCTGCCGCACGACGTGGCCGTCGGCTAACCGATCGAAGCCCTCATTGATATTCGCTAATTTGAGTTTGCGACTCATCAACTTGTCGATCGGCAGAAAACCTTGCTGGAACAAAGAGATATAACGCGGAATATCGCGCGCCGGAACAGACGAGCCGATGTAGCTGCCTTTCAGTGTCCGTTCTTCGCCGACGAGATGAACCGGCGGGATCGATATTGACTTATCTGGATGCGGCAGCCCCGCGGTAACAGTCGTGCCGCCGCGTTTGGTGATCTTGTAGGCGAGCTCTAGTGCAGGAATTGAACCGGCCATTTCGAATGCGAAGTCGACTCCGCCCGAGGTTAAATCGCGTACTTCGTCAACCGTGCTGGCGCTCACCAGGACAGCGTCGGAAGCGCCCAGTTCCTTGGCCAGCTTCAGTTTTTCGGGGATTAAATCAATTGCGACAATTTTGCGGGCGCCGATCAGCCTGGCCGCGAGTAAACTGTTTAAGCCGACTCCGCCCAGGCCAACAATTGCGACAGAACTGCCTGCCGGAACCTTGGCCGTATTGACTACTGCGCCAACCCCGGTCAGCACAGCACAGCCAAAAAGCGCTGCTACTGCGCTTGCCAGGCTGTCATCTACCCGAACCACGGAACGCCTAGAAATTACTGCATACTCGGCAAACGCCGAGACACCCATGTGATGATTGACTTCCTTTTCTCCTTGGAAAATGCGGCGAGCGCCCGAAAGCAGAGTTCCCGCGGTATTTGTTTTAGCGGCTGGCTCGCATAAAGCCGGCCGTCCTTCCATGCACGGCAGACAAGAGCCGCAACTGGGAACGAATGTCATGACGACGTGATCGCCCGGTTTAAGATCGCTAACATCTGGAGCGCATTCGACAACGCGCCCAGCTGCCTCATGACCAAGCACCATCGGCGTCGGTCGCGGCCGGTCTCCATTAATTACAGAGAGGTCAGAATGGCAAAGACCTGCTGCTTTGATTTGAACAACCAGTTCGCCGGGTCCGGGTGAACCAATTCGTACCTCATCGATCAACAAAGGGCGGGATTCGGTGTAAGGACGCGGCGAGCCGATTCGCTGAAGAATGGCCGCTTTCATATAACCTGGATCTCGTGCAAAATTGGATGGAGTGCAAAATCCAATAAGCGAACAAACCGAATGGCTCGAAGCCGATGGACTCGGAGGCTTTGCGAGCGGAACGACCAGCGGAATCCGGACCCGGCGCTATCATGCGTTATTGCTTACCGCGACTACTCCTCCGTCGGGGCGCGTCGTCCTGGTGAACGGATTTGACGCCTGGGTAACACTTGGGAACAACACCTATTGGCTTTCATCACAACGCTACTTTCCTAATGTGGTTTCACCAGATGGCGCCTCCCGCTTGCAACAGTTTCGCATCGAACCGTGGCCGACCTGGCGCTGGTTGCTTGAGCCAGGTGTTCTCGTAGAACACGAGCTCTTTGTGCCCTTTGGCAAGGCAGCTGTCATTCTCTGTTGGAAATTGATCGGAAATGCAGATGCGCAACTGAACATCCGGCCGTTTTTCTCTGGTCGTGATTTTCATTCGCTTGTACGGCGGAATCCGGCTTTCCAATTCGACGCGATCCATTCCGGGGAACGGCGGATATGGCATCCGTATCCCGATCGGCCGGCCGTAGTCTGCCAGACCAACGGAGCGTATCAACATGCTCCGGATTGGTATATGAACTTTCTGTACGCGGAAGAATGTGATCGCGGACTGGGCTGCATCGAGGATCTTGCGACGCCCGGCATTTTTTCTTGGAAACTTTCCCAAGGTCCTGCGTGTCTGATTTTATCTGCGGATAGATCGGTCTCGGCTGGTGAGGAGCCGGTCGTAGAGCTGGTTGAGCAGTTCCGGCGCGTCGAAATCCATCGACGCAATCGCCAGCAACTTGATCGCGCTGTCGATGCCTATCTGGTTAGTCGGGGAAATGGCAAAACCATCATTGCCGGGTACCCGTGGTTTGGAGATTGGGGAAGAGACACGTTTATCTCGCTGCGAGGTCTTTGCCTGGCTACCGAGCGATGGTCGGATGCAAAGAAGATATTGGCGGAGTGGGCTGGAGCCGTTTCTCAAGGGATGTTGCCAAATCGGTTTCCTGACCAGGGGACAGAGCCAGAATTCAACTCGGTCGACGCTTCGCTCTGGTATATTGTTGCGGCCAGCGATTTTCTTGATCTCGCGCCGCCGGAGTACGCTGATTCGCAAACCGCGAATCTGTTGAGAGCCGCGATAGACGCGATTCTTACCGACTACCACGATGGAACCAGGTTTTCGATTCGAGCAGCGGATGATGGCTTACTGATGGCAGGAGTGTCGGGACTGCAGCTGACGTGGATGGACGCCAAGATCGATGATTTTGTGGTGACATCACGTATTGGGAAACCAGTAGAAGTTCAGGCGCTCTGGCTGAACGCGCTTTCGGTTGGGGCGCGATTCTCCAAGACCTGGCAGTCAGCTTTTGACAAGGGTTCAGCGTCGTTCTTCAAACGGTTCTGGAATCCGGAGAAAGAGAGTTTGTACGACGTTGTCGATGTCGATCATCAGCCGGGGAAATTCGATGCAACGCTGCGACCGAACCAAGTATTCGCAATAGGAGGACTGCCGTTGACGCTACTGCCGCTCGACAAGGCAAGGCGAGTCATCGATTTGATCGAAGCACGACTCTATACACCGATCGGCCTCCGTTCACTCGATTCGAGCGAGCCCGGTTATTGTCCGCGATACGAAGGCGATCCGTTACACCGGGACCAGAGCTATCACCAAGGAACAGTCTGGCCTTGGTTGCTTGGAGCATTTGTCGAAGGTTGGGTTCGCGTCCGCGGAAACACACCCGAGGCGAAACAACAGGCTCGAGAGAAATTTTTGCCGCCACTTTTGCAGCACCTGAACGAAGCAGGACTAGGCCACGTCTCCGAAATTGCAGACGGTGACCCTCCACATACACCGCGCGGATGCCCATTCCAGGCTTGGTCGCTTGGAGAGCTGCTGCGATTGGATCGCCTCGTGTTGTAGGGGTTCCGGTTCCGAGTTTCGGGTTCTTGTTCCGCGTTCCGAGAGAAAAATGCGCAGCCCGATAGTCGGAACCGGGAACTCGGAACCCGGAACCAGAAACCCGGAACCAGAAACCCGGAACCTTAGGCTAACCGCCCAGCGCCTGCCGCAGTGCTTGGCCCTTCGGCGATCCTAAGCCTGTTGTTGCGTCCCAGCCGGGGCCTGCGCTGAATGCTCCATTATTGCCGCTAGTAATATCATTGAAGGCTTGCGGGTTTTGATAGAACAAGGTGTTTGCGAATCCCAGTGGCTGCTGGCCTTTGGAGCTGCGCGCCTCGTTGATCAAAGCGGTAAGGCCCGCGAACAAGGGCGCTACCGCGCTGGTTCCACCGCTTACGGAACTGGTGCCATCGACCAGAACATTGTAACCCGTAGCCGGATCGGCATTGCCAGCGACATCTGGAACGCCACGGCCTCCTCCTGATTGTTGGGGTGGAGGAACGTTCTGATTCTGTTGATATGCCGGCAGCGGAAAATAGTCGCTGACACCGCCTCCAGTCGCTCCCAGATTACGAGCCACTTCATTCCAAACCGTTTCCGACGTAATGGACCCACCCGTCGACTGCAGCGTTGTGCCGCCGCATCCAGTCACGTATGGACTCGACGATGGGAAATCGACATGATTTTTGCCGTCTGTCTGGCCGTCAGATGAACCGTTGTCGCCACAGGCCGCAAAGATCGTTTTTCCAAGCGCTACCGCGGACTGGAACGCATCGTTGAAGGAGGTTCGGCTCTGGTCGGAAAATCCCGACTCCGCTTGGCCCCAGCTGATCGAGATGATTGAGGTCGCCGTGTCATGAATGGCTGTCGTTACGGCATCCAGAAAACCTTGATCGGTGTTTGGTGCGAAAAATACCTTAAATTGACCGCCGCGCGCCACAGAGCCGGCCACTTCAATATCCAGGACGACTTCGCCATCTGCACTATTCGGGTCTCCGGACGGGGAGTTTGTGCCGCCATCGACGGAAACGGCAGAAACAGTCGGACTCGGTGTGATTCCAAGCCCAGAAAAATAGGTGTCTAAATCAGATTGTTGATAGCCACCGCCCAATTCGATGAAACCAATCGTCTGGCCTTTGCCGGTTACATCCGTCGGAAAATTATAAAGCTTTGCGACATCGGTCGGATTGTAGGATACATCGCCGGCGGCGGCGGCCTTAGCGTTTGCCAGGAGACGGAAGTGAGGCACGGCAAGAGGGCGGTTATCAAGCCCGAAAACGCCTACAACTATACCTTGAAGTCCCGATGGTAATTGTACGTCGTCGGCAGGTGCATAGTAAGCGCCTCCGTCCTGCTGACAAGGTAAGAGGCGGACTTGAAATGCAGCAGACATCTGTTCTACCGAGCCAGATAGAACGATTGTGAGGCGGTCGACCGCTATCTGTTTAACCGTTAGCCCATGCGCAGCAGCAAACTGTTCGACCGCCGCGACATCTGCCTGGCTCGCCGCGAATCGACGGGCGAATTCATCGGGGGATACTCGAGGCGCATTTGGGTTTTGGATAATTTGCTCAACGATGCGACTCAGCTCGTCTGCATTTTGCCGGCGCAAACGCAGCGAAACATCGATGGTCATCTGAGGATCGCATTCGCCCGAAACAAACGAAGGCGGTGAACTTGGCCGGTCATGACCTGGCAAGGGAGCGTAACCTGAGGTGAATGATGACTGAGGCATCAGTTCATGTGGCACGGAGGAGCCGACTGTTCAACCCTGGGAATAGTCGGGCTTACAGCCCCAGCCGTCTTCGGTCTTCCGTCGACCGTCTTTCATCTACCGCCTTGCCGATCAAATCGTCCTTGTTCTCGTTCTCGTCCTCGAACTCGATTCCGGGACTCATTTTCCAGCTGTCGTCGGTCTTCTAAGAACTAGCCCTCTGCGGCTCGCTGACGAACTTGATCCGGCCAGATTCTCGCTGCACGAATTCTTCCGCAAGC
>JBPYFC010000220.1:0-5330 GCA_051984705.1 Chthoniobacterales bacterium
CGCAGATATGGGCGGCGATTTCCAATGCCTGCGGCACCGGAAACTGCTCCACGCTCCGCAGCACCTCTCGCAGCGTCTGCCCTTTGAGGTACTCGGTGACGATGTAGGGCCGGCTTTTGTTGGGAACCTTAATGAATTTGAGAATGTTGGGATGGTCGAGCATCTCGCCGATCTCCGCCTCACGCTGGAACCGCGCAAACGAGCCAGCATCAGACTCCATCTGCATGTGGGGAATCTTCACAGCCACGGTCTGCTTGGTTTCCAGATCTTTCGCCTTGTAAATGGTGGCCATACCGCTCCGGCTGATCACGCCGTCGATCTCAAAGCGGGAGTCGAGGATTTCGCCGGGCTTAACTTCGTTCATCGTGCTGTTTGGTGTAGTCCCGCCAGTCTGCTTCAAGATTGAAATCGGCTGGTCATACTTCGGCTCGACCAGTCGGTCAACCTGAACCACTTGCACACTCACATTATCATCAGTTCCTCTGCGTTCAGCCAAGGCAACAAGATAGGGACAAATCTCATCCATGTTTAGCCGGTCTGCCCCTTCCGAAATCTCTCCATCGTTGAGAGAACAATAAAGTCCGTCAGTACACAGGACGACGCGGTCGCGCGACATCAGCTTCACTCGCTTGAAATCAAAATGGACGATTGGATCCGGACCGAGGCTACGGGTCAGCATGGAGCGCAGCCTGCTGGCCTTGGCCTCATGCTCGCTGATCAGGCGAAGTTTTACCTGCATCGCGGTATAGGAGTGATCTTCCGTCAGCCTTCGCATGCGCTCTTGGCGAACGATGTAGACGCGCGTATCTCCGACGTGTCCAATAGACAACTCTTTCTCGCGGAAAATGCAGACACTGAGCGTCGTTGCCATTCGGCCGTTTTGACCGGCCATCCCAGCTTCGTAGACCTGCAAATTCGCGGCCTCAAATATTTGCTGCAAAATCTGCTTCGGCATATTGGCCGGATTGATTCGTTTGAATGCGGCGAGAGCCAGTTCGCCGGCCATCCTGCTCGCGATTTCTCCCTTGTGTAAACCGCCGACGCCATCGGCCATGACCGCGATAGCCCCGCGCTGTAATCGCTCCGCCTCGTCTTCGGGCTGCCAGAACGCGACGAAATCCTCGTTAATTTTCCGGACCGGTCCCGGTGAAGATCTGGATTCGCAGCTTAGACGCATTCAGACCGGTTTGTTTTTGTCAAAGGGTCCTTGTCTGGGCAACGGCGACCACAGGGGCATAGGCGCCTCCATGTCGACCTAGAAGGTCACTCCAGAGGGTTGCAGCCGGCCAAGGTTCGAGCTCGACGTTGAATGGTGTCGGAAGGCAAGCTCTCTACGGCTGCTGCTATGGAATTGCACAGGCCTAATAAAGCTACAAGGCGGTCCGGTTGTAGCCGGACCGCTCTCTAAAAAAGTCGCGAGCATAATTCACTTCGCGAAACCGGGCTGTGCAGGAGCCTGGACCAGGATCGATTTCTCTTTCTTCTTGCTCGAACTGTAGAAATAGAAAGCACCGTAAAGTCCCCATATGCCTGCTATCCCAAGGGCAATGTATGGTTCTTTCCAACTCATTCCCGCGACCGAGAACGGCCCGATCAGATAGAACAGCATGCAAAGCAGGTTTGCGATCAGCCCGAAAACCGGCACAACCATGTGCTTAAATCCGTTAAAGGTGTGGTGCTCACGAAAAGCAACGATCGCGATGATGTTGCTCATCATATAAAGCAGGAATGTGCCGAAGTTGCTCGTCAATGTCACAATCAATAGACTTTGCGGAATAGTTGCCGCTGCGTCGTGCGGGAAAATGCCGAAGCTGTACCAGAAGTTATGAGGCAGGCCCTTGATTGTGTCATCGGTCAACGCCGCGCCTCCGCAGAAGTAAAGGACGATCGAGAAAGCGCCAATGATTGCCGAAATGATGCAAAGCGTCCAAATCGAGCGATGTGGTGTCAGGTTCTTGGTGTGAAGCACGCCGAGGTTACCAGCGAGCTCCTGGTCACGGCCCATTGCGTAAGTCACGCGTGCGCCGGTGTTGATACAAGAAAGCGTAGTCCCCACCAGCGCTAAGAACACCGTGATCGCTTCGATAAACATGAACCACCAACCACCCTGTGCGCTCCCGAATACCCAGGTACCGACAATCTGCATCATATCCCCGATCGGTGCGGGGGACGCTGCAGCCTGAGTCAGTTTGTAGCCACTGTTCAAAAAGTAATTGGCGGCGAAATACTCGAACAGATAACAGATCACACCTTGGATCAGCAGAGACAGGAGAACAGCGCGCGGAATGTCCCGTTTCGCGTTCTTTGCTTCTTCACCCATGGATGTGACCGATTCGAATCCGACAAGGATCAGAATGGCGACACACGCCTGGATAATTGCATAGCTGAAGCCGTGTGGACTAACCACTGAGATCGCAGATTTGTGGAACTGGAAAGTGTCAGTCGGATTTTTCGGGTCGCTCCCTTTATCGATCGCTTGATCGGTTGCATAGGTTAACGTGAAGTCTTTATCCGTTCCGTCTGCATTCTTTTCGAAGATGTAGTTGCCATCTTTGTCTTTCTTTGGAGCGGTCGACTCGACGCCTTTCTCATCCTTAGTCGTCTCCATCGCGATAACTTTGGAAACGGCAACGCCATCCGGATTAAGCGTGATTCCTTTTGAGCCTTCAACGTGGTTCACCCGATAAGCAATCGCTATGACCGAGAAAACGACGAGCGCACTGATCTGGATAACATTGATCGCGATATTTACGGATGTTGCACCGCTTATACCGCGGTAAGCGATAAAGCCTATCGCGAACGGAAAGACCAGTGAAAAAAGGATCATGAAAAGCGGGCTAGGCACCGCTGCGTTAAAGACGGTCGGGAAAACTTGCCCCAGCAAGTAGCCGACGAGAAGCGCTGTGACGCCAACCATCACACCAGGGTAGACCCAATAATAAAGGTGACTGGCCCACCCGACCGCGAATTTCGCGATTCGAGCAAATTTGTACGCCTTGGTCTTAGACAAAAAAGCTTGTTCGGCAAAGAAATAAGAAGACCCGGCTCCCGGATACAGCTTTGACAATTCCGCGTAGGATATCGCCGTGGCCACGCAGAGAAGCAAGGCGACAACGATACCGAACCACATGGCCGATCCGGCCATGGGCGCGCCATAGAGACTTTGTTGAGCAAAGGTTAACCAGAGGAACGCTCCGGGCGCGATTAACGCCATAGCGTTCATGGTCAACCCGGTTAAGCCTAATGTCGGCTTGGTTGTGGGTTGAACATTTTCGGACATGCGGGTGTTACATTGGTTAAGATTAGAAGGACGCGAACGGTCACAGCACTCGCAGCAGTCATCATGCCATCACTCGGAACTGCTCGGCTGCGAATCAAAAGACCTTGATAAGCGGCCCTTTACCGGGGCTGTTATCGTCGCCGGGCGGTCTGGTGAATCAGCGATGTCCTATTTATGTGTTCAAAATTAGCCATTCAGTCGCAATCAGTGCGTTTTTTGCGCACTTGCCCGACATCTGGGCCGCATTTTCACGGTTGTCTTCAACCCAGACTAAAAGCAGTCGCCTCGTCTTTGGAAAAAAACAGGCAATCTGTGTCCGGATTTGAAGCCCTGCTCGGGGTTAGGCGCGGAATTTGCTCAGGCGTCGAGGGCCTAACGCCAGAGTGAGCAAGTCTAGGCACGCCTTAACTGTGGTGGAAAGGGAATCCTGCCGACTCATGAAACACACAATCCTACTCGCATCGATCAGATGTTTTGTTATTCAAACAGTTGTAGCGCTCGGAACGTTTGCGTTTCTTTTGGGCGCCGGATACGCGCAACAAGCCGCGCCAACGCCGAGTCCGGCAACGGTAAAAACGTCCGACGGGAAGGAGACAAAAGAGGTTAAAAAGGTAGCTTTGCAGCCCAAACCGCCAGAACCGCGGTTCAAGCTATACGGCTGGATCGAAGGCGGCATCACTGGAAATCCAAATGCCCCGGTTGATAATCACAATTTTGGTCACCTGTTCACCGACCGCGCAAATGAGCCGCTTTTGAACCAGATGTCCATTGTGGCCGAACGTGCGCTGGACCCCAATGTAACTGGGTTCGATTGGGGATTTAAAGCTTGGTTCATGTATGGCAGCGATGCTCGCTATACGAAATCAGTAGGCTTTCTCGACCGTGCCACCAACGACCGCGTGCAGCCCGATTTTCCAGAATTGTATGCAAGCGCGCATATACCGATTCCGGCAACCGGAGGCTTGGACCTGAGGCTCGGAAAATACCAGGATCCGATGTCTGCCGAGACCACAGACCCAAGGACTAACGTCTTTTATACCAAAAGCTACATTTACAACTTTGGGGTCCCGGGTAACGACCTTGGCGGGCTCGTGATTCTGCACATTAACAAGTACATGGACATTTATGCAGGAATAAACAGAGGAGTGAATGTCGCATTCTCAGATAACAACTCGTCTTTGGCATTCGAGGGCGGGCTTGGACTAAACCTGCTTGACGGAAATCTGACGACGGTTGCTCTGACGCATATCGGTCCGGAAACGCCGCACAACAATCATGATTGGCGCTATCTCAACGATGTCACCACCACGTGGAAGGTCACCAAGCAATTTACGTCCATTACGGACTTGAACCTTATCTACGACGCAGGAGCGAACGCCTACGGTTATGGCTTCGCACAGTATTTCACTTACTCGGTGAATGATTGGCTCCAGCTTGGCATTCGGGGCGAAATCTGGAGGGATGAAAAAGGATTCTATGTCGCCCAATTCAGAGCGAACAATGACTTCATCCATATTTTGCGAGGCGACACCATTCCCTTTGACCCAAGCAACTTAGGTGGAGGAGAAACCACTTACCTCGAAATCACCGGAGGGGTCACAATAAAGCCTCCGATGCCCAAACCTATTGCCGGCCTGCTCATCAGGCCGGAAGTCCGTTATGATCGAGCGCTGACCGACCGATTTAAACCATTCGAGCAGAATACCAGCCGCGATCAATGGACTATCGGCTTTGATGCGGTGCTGCAGTTCTAGCCCGAATGGGAAGGGAAGATCGCAAAGAAGGCAATGTTTCTTGGCCAGCCGAGTCAAACGGTGAAAAGAGCAACGAACAGAAGGGCAGGGTAGCTAATCGGCGCCACTGTGTTATTTCACGCAGAGGACGCGGAGGACGCTGAGAAAAGAATCCAAATCCGAACCGCTGCGTTACTCAGCGACCTCCGCGTGAAAAATCCGCGCGGAATTGCGTGAAGTTGGATGTCAGCAGTGCGAAGAGTGACGCTGAGGATTTAAAAAGTGCGCGGGCGAATTCTAGTCGATTACCTGTCTGG
>JBPYFC010000221.1:0-13673 GCA_051984705.1 Chthoniobacterales bacterium
CCTTCCGGGCTGATCACCGAGTAGTACGAATTTTCAAGCATCAATACTCGATCCGCTACGCCGATTCCCAACGCGCCACCGGATCCTCCTTCACCGATCACCACTGCCACAATCGGAACGCGCAGAAGCATCATCTCACGCAGATTCACGGCAATTGACTCCGCGATATGGCGTTCTTCTGCGCCGACACCTGGATAAGCTCCGGGTGTATCGATAAGAGAAATGATAGGTAAGTGGAACTTGTGCCCCAGCTGCATCAATCGAAGTGCTTTACGATAGCCCTCCGGATGGGCACTACCGAAATTGCGACGAATATTTTCTTTGGTGTCGCGCCCTTTCTGATGTGCGACGACGACGCATCGATGGTCCCCGATTACCGCGAAGCCGCCCGGCATCGCGCGATCGTCTCCGAAAAAACGATCGCCATGTAGCTCAAAAAAATCGGAAAACGCCGATCCCAAATAATCAAGTGCAAATGGACGAGCGGTGTGTCGAGCAATCTGGACCCGCTGCCAAGCAGTAAGGCCGCTGTAGATTCGCCGCTTTGTCTCCAGGATTTTCTCCTCCATCGCTTGAACTTCCTTCTCCAGATCGATCGCTTGCAGTTTGGAGTGCTTCTTCAGCTCCTCTAGCTGCTTCTCTAAATCGACGATCGGCTTTTCAAATTCCAGCGCTTGGATTTTCATTGCACGATGATCGGGGTGTCTCTTCCGACCAGAGCGAATAGTTCTTCCATGTCGGGCGGCGTCAGCATGATTCCGGAATTCGGTTTTTGGATATTTGGCGCTTGCGGATTAGTTTCAGAAAACAGGACGACACCGGGATGATTTACTACGATCCAGCGGCTGCTGCCCATGTAGTTCTTGGTCCCAAAGGCTACACGGGTTCCCCCGGCCCATGCAATCTTCTCGTGCACCTTGTACTGGCCCGGGGGCACTTTGGCCGGGATGTTAAATTCGGTGGGCTTGTACCAGCGGAAAAATGCGCCGTGATTTAAGAGGGTTACGTCTTGCGTTTTCGTTCCGATAACCAAGCTGAACTGAGCCTTTGGAATAATGAATTTCGTTCCGGGCTGGATAATAAGACTCTCGAGACCGTTTGCTTTGAAAATCAGTTCAACGGGCGTCTTGGTTTTTGCAGCTATCCTGGCAACGGAGTCGCCTCTTACTACGGTGTATTCGCCCTTATCCGGACCCGGTTGTGTTGAAAAGAAATCTTGTATGTTGAGGTCCCCAAGAATCTTCTTCGCCTCATTGGCTTTGCCGGATTTTGGAAACGACCCAATGAGCAACGACAGCACCTGCCGCGCCTCACTTTTGGCGCCTTTAGCAAGCTGTTGTTTCGCCTGATCCAACAGCGCAATTCCAGGATCAGGTGTAGGCGCCACAACCGCTTGACCTTTGGCCGGTTGCCGAGTGTTCAGCCTCTTAAAAAACAATCGGTAGCCGAGGAAACCGCCTCCACCGAAAATCACCAACGATAGGCCAACGACGACCAGGAGCTTTATGAGAAGCTTCATGGATCAGCGCGCATTCCCTGAGAAAGCGCGCTAAAGTAATCCTTTTCGACGAAAATCCCTAAGGTTGCCTCCAGCCGACTGTTGGATGATGTCGACTGTAAATTTCAGCAAGCAGATCTCCCACCCCTCGTCGACCCCTTGAATCACTGCGCTGGAGCCTCGTTCGGACTCAGGCAGCTGAGAGCGGACGCGGTCGACAACGGCCTCGATTGAATCGTGAATTAGACTTTCCGAAACATCACTCTTGCGAATCTCGAATCCGTATTTCAGCAACGTCGCATTGTGGGCGCGAAGTATCTCCGCGAATTGATGCGCTTTTTCTCCAAAACCTTCCAATGTTAATCTGGCAAGGTGATCGGGCGTCAGAATCTGCGGCCGATCGGCCTGGATACGTCCATCACGGATCCTGATCTGATTCACGCGATCCATGAGCTCGGTAATTAGATAGAAACGAAAATTGGTCGCTCCGAAGGTTTCGATCCTGCGCTCTGGCGAAAGGATTACCTTCGTGTTCTCGACTGCGTACTGAACGTCGTGCTCGGAATACATATTAGCGTTCGGCGTTCGGCGTTTCGCGTTTGGCATTCCGCGTCCGCCATCGTGCCAAACTCGAAATATAGCATAACTTTTGTCCGACCAAGGCAGGACTAGGGTCAGCGATCTGCATTATCGAATAAAGAACAAAATAACAAAAAACACGGTGGAATGCTCCACCGTGTTCTAAAAAGCAACTTTTGCCTCCTCGCAAACTTTTGCCTCGCGTCGAGGCAGTCAAGGCAGGCCGCGGAACGTCTACTTCGCACGTTCTTCAATATATCGAATGACGTCGCCGACAGTTTGCAGCTTCTCGGCATCTTCGTCAGGAACTTCGACCGAAAACTCCTCCTCGAAGGCCATCACGAGTTCTACCGTGTCAAGCGAGTCGGCGCCGAGATCCTCAATGAAGGAAGCGGTCGGGGTCACCTGCTCAGGATTCACCCCAAGCTGTTCGACGATGATCTCCTTCACCTTTTCTTCGATAGATTTCTCTGACATAAGATCGCGTTTCTCTCCGGTTATGGTTAAGACGTGGCTACGGATAGTCACGAAGCCCGGTGATGGGAACTAAATTAATTAGGGCAAATAGCAACTCCTTTTTTAGGGAATTCAGGGGTCAGGAGTCAGGAGACAGGCGATTGCGCCGTTTTGCCTCCTTTCTTCAGTCTCCAGTCTCCTGTCTCCTGTATTCTGTCTGCTGAATCCTGTTTTTTAATTGACCTCTCCTGCGAAAAGGTGAACCTAGTGCACCATTTCCGCGAACATGACGGACCCTGATCCCTCGCTAGATCTTCGCATCACCCCCGATTGGTTAAAAGAATCGGAGCCGGTCAACCGCTATGCCGATTATGAGGGTGACGAAATGGAGCGGCGTTATGACCGTCCGAGGCGGGACCGGCGGGAGGAGCGGCGTCCCAGGCGGCCAGCAGACCGCGAAAGAAACTATCCGAGAAAGCCGTCCGGGCAAGACCGGCCCAGGCAAATGGCTCCAGAACGGAGTCAACCCCGGACAGGCGACCGTTCGCCTCGGCCACAGGGGCGCTTTGCCAGACGAGACGAACCTCGTCCTGAGGTAGAGCCGGCGCCGGTACAGATCGATTTTCTGCCGGAAGAGCGCGCATTTTCCAAGATTATCCAACAGATTAAGTCCGGTCATGTCGCATATCCGCTGTTCGGCCTGGCTCGGATGTTCCTGGAACGTCCGGAGCGTCATTCCATCCGGGTCCGGTCATTGGATAATCACACGATGATCTACCAACTGGGCGATCGCGGAGCGGTCGCGATGGACGCCAGTGCGTTGGAGCGAATCGCTTTCAACGAGACTAAAGATACTTATTACGAGACCCAGATCATCGAAAAGGAACCGATCAAAGGAAATTTCACCTCCGTCGCGCGCTGCACGCTGAGCGGTAAGCTGCTTGGGCCGACTAACTATCACGCTTTTCAACCACAGCTTCGTGCCCTGTACGAACAGCGGTTCAGTCGCAGAATGACTTTTGAGGAATATCGGCGAACGATCGAGATCGCGAGCGATCCACAAGCTGTCGAACAATGGAAAGAAGAGGCTCGCAAGGTCGTGACCTATCGAACTAAGAACGAGCCCGAGCCGGTTGTGTTCGAAAGTCTGTCGGCGGTTGAACAACATTTCCGCACCCATTATTTGGCGAGCGTCGTGCACCCCTGCCTGGCGGCAGAGCTGCCTGGTGACATGATCCGGCATTTGCCGGACCGGAACATTATTGCCGCCGTCCGGAAAGCGAGAGACCGAGAAAACAGGTTTCCAGCCCAAATGGCAGGCGCTCTCCGGCATGGCCTGAATCAAGCTGGTCTCCACGTTTTCCGGCACAAGAAACGTATTCTTTATATTTCGACTGCGCGCCCGCAGGTCTTCGATCCTAATCAAGCCTCTGTGTCACCGAGTTTGTCGGCGATTCTTTCAACGATACGCTCGTATCCGAGGATCGCTCGAAAGCAACTGGCTGAAAAAGTGCTCAGCAAATTGATTGGCCAGAAACCAATTGATGAAGCGAGCGAAGAATATCAGCACGCCAGAACCAGCCTGGCGACCGACCTGATCTGGTTGGCCAAAGCCGGACACATTATTGAGTTTGCGGATGGGACATTAGATCTTCCGCTGCCACCAAAACCGGTTGCCAAACCCGCCAGCGAAACGGCAGAACAACCAGGATCGGCCGCAAACGCAATTGCTGAGGCGTCTGAGCCCTCTGATGTCCCGGCGGAAGCTGCAGAGCGCGAGCACGAAGCTGCGGGCGCTACAGACGCTGCAGCGCACCATCATCCCGTTGCCGTAGAAATCGCTGAAGCCTCTCCAACAGCAGAACCGCTGCCGGTAACGACAGAACCAGTCGAAGCTCCGGCCGCTCAAAGCGAGCTCGGGCACGTATAACTCAAGATTCACGCCAAGACGTAAAGAAGGAGCTCACGCCAAGACGCAAAGACGCCAAGGTAAGAGTTTCTTGGTCCCGAAAGAGGTGCGTCGCATATTCATCGGCGATGAGGGTGGCAAATGCGATCTACCGCCGAGATGAAAGTCGGATCTGGTATCCATGTCGTCCCTCAGACCGCATCGAGGCATCCTTCTTAAGACCGAAAACTCTTACCTTTGCGTCTTTGCGTCTTGGCGTGAGATCCTTCTTTCGCGCCTTGGCGTGAGGTCGTTCTTTGCGTCTTGGCGTGAGGTCCTTCTTTCGCGTCTTGGCGTGACCCCGCTGCGCTTAACGGTAGACGGTAGACCGAAAACGGTAGACGGTAGACCTTACCTATGCGCCTCATTCGCTATCTTGCCCAGGAGGGCGACGTACGTTACGCCGCCGAGCATGCTGACGGCCGTTGTTTCGATATTCACGGAGACATCTTCGAACAATTTGAGGTAACCGACCGCGAAGCCTCAATGGTAAAGCTTCTAGCACCGATCGAACCTCGTGTGTTTCTTTGCATCGGCCTGAACTACCGGCGTCATGCCGAGGAAACGGGCGCTAAGATCCCGGAACGGCCAGTCCTATTTATGAAAGGCGCCAACGCCGTTCAAAATCCCGGCGATCCGATTGTTTTGCCCACGCATTTGCCCAGCCACGAAGTAGACTACGAATGCGAGCTTGCAGTCGTGATCGGCAAAAGATGCAAAAACATCCACAAAAAAGAGGCCATAGATTACGTATTGGGATACACCGCCGGGAACGATGTCAGCGCGCGTGATTGGCAAAAGAAGTTTGGTGGAGGCCAATGGTGCCGCGGGAAAGGTTTTGATACGTTCGCACCGCTCGGACCCGCGATTGTCACGACGGATCAAATCCCAAATCCTAATTCATTGGCGATCGCTACTCGAGTTAACGGCGAGACCCGGCAATCATCAAACACCTCCGACATGATCTTTGATGTTCCAACCCTGATCGAATTCCTCAGCGGTAGCACGACGCTGTTGCCGGGAACCGTGATACTGACCGGTACGCCGCAAGGCGTGGGGATGGCCATGAACCCGCCTCATTACCTGGCTGCCGGCGATATCGTGGAAATCGAGATCGAAAAAATCGGGGTATTAAGCAACCCGGTTGAAGCGGAGGGATGAGTCAGAGTGTGGGTGTGGGTGCGAGTGTGAGAGTGTGGAACCGCAGATTACGCAGATTACACAGATTTTTATTAAGGTGCCATGATCGATGCGAGAGGAACACCCAGGTGCGAAAATCTTGCGCACAAAGAGGGGCCATGATGAAAGCCTTCAGAAGAAATCTGTGTAATCTGCGTAATCTGCGGTTCCATTCACTTCCTGCCGATGAATCAACAATCGTTTGAACTTAATTCCCAGTTCAAGCCGCGCGGCGATCAGCAGCACGCCGTCGACGAGCTCGTGCGGTCGATGCAAGCAGGGAACCGGCACCAGACGCTGCTCGGCGTTACCGGATCGGGAAAAACGTTTACAGCGGCAAATGTTATTGCCGCCTTGAACAAACCAACGCTGGTCATTTCGCACAACAAAACGCTGGCAGCCCAGCTTTACAGCGAGTTCCGCCAATTCTTCCCAAACAACGCAGTCGAATATTTCGTTAGCTATTTCGATTACTATCAACCGGAAGCGTATATCCCTCGGACTGATACGTACATTGAGAAAGATTCATCCATTAATGAAGAGATCGAACGACTCCGTCTCTCAACCACGACCTCTTTGCTCTCCCGGCCAGATGTCATCGTGGTAGCAAGCGTTTCTTGTATCTATGGGTTAGGGTCACCGGAAGATTACGAAAACATGGTTGCCGTCGTCGTCCGCGGGCAACCACTTTCACGTGAGTTGTTCCTGGCGAAGCTTGTAGACATGCTCTACGAGCGGAACGACATCGCGTTCGAACGCGGAAGATTTCGGGTCCGTGGCGATGTAGTGGAGGTTTTCCCAGCGACATTTGATGAAGAAGCGATTCGGGTTGAATTCTTTGGTGACGAGGTCGAAGCGATCACACGATTTGACCCGCTAACCGGTCACGGTAACGAAAGTCTGGATCGGTTTCCTTTTTATCCAGCAAAACAATTCGTGACTCCCTATGACAAAATGCAGCGGGCGCTTCGTACGATTCGCGAAGAACTTGATGAACGAATCAAGTGGTTCGAGGCGAACGGTAAACTTCTGGAAGCGCAACGAATCAAGATGCGCACCGAATTCGATCTCGAGATGATGCAGGAAATGGGCTTCTGCAGCGGAATCGAGAACTATTCAAGGCATCTGAGCGGGCGCGCAGCCGGATCGCGCCCCTACACTTTACTAGATTTCTTTCCAAAAGATTTTCTGCTGGTGGTAGATGAATCGCATGCGACGATTCCGCAGATTGGGGGGATGTACGAAGGCGACCGTTCTCGAAAAACTGTGCTGGTAGAATACGGATTCCGGCTTCCGAGCGCGCTGGACAACCGTCCTTTGAACTTTCCTGAGTTCATGGAGATGACCAACCAGACCCTATACATCAGCGCCACGCCGGCTGAGTTCGAGATCAGGAATAGTGTAGTGGCCAACACAGGCTACATCCCTCATACTCGCTCACGGATTGGTCAGGAAGAAACCGAACCGGTCCTAGTCCCGATGTTGACCGGAAAAGGCTCGAACAGGCTCGATCTACACAGGCCAGGTGCTCGATTGATCGTCCAACAAATTATCCGGCCAACTGGTCTTCTTGATCCGAAGATCACGCTCTACCCGCTTAAAACGCAGATCGATCAGACGATCGAGCTCTGCCGGCAGCGCGCGGAACAGGGAGAACGGGTACTCATTACCACCCTGACGAAGCGCACCGCGGAGGACTTAGCCGATTATCTTCGCGATATCGGATTGAAAGTTCGTTATCTGCACAGCGAAATCGACGCCATTGAGCGAGTCGAGATCCTGCGAGCACTAAGAGCGGGCGAGTTCGACATTCTAGTCGGCATCAATCTATTGCGTGAAGGACTTGATCTGCCGGAAGTCAGTCTGGTTTGTATCCTGGATGCCGACAAAGAAGGCTTCTTACGGAGTCAAACATCGCTCATCCAGACTGCGGGCCGCGCCGCCAGGCACATCAACGGAGAAGTTGCGCTGTTTGCTGACACCATGACCGATAGCATTCAGAAGCTCATGGCGATCACCGAGTACCGGCGCGCCAAACAGATTGAGTACAACGAGCAGAATGGGATCACCCCGGCGAGCGTAAAGCGAGCAGTTCAAGAGAGCTTACACATGCTGTTGAGAGGCCGCCAGATTGAAGAATCGGTAGTGCGCGAGAGCGGCCGCGACTTTAATATCACCGAAGTCTTGCGCGAGTTGGAAGAAGAGATGCAGATGGCCGCCGCCAACCTGGAGTACGAGCGCGCAGCCCTTTTGCGCGACCAGATCATGGAGCTAAAGAATGGGACTGGCGAAGCCAAGATCGCTCCAAAACGGAGGCCCGTGACCTACAGGACGCCTAAGAGGAGGAAGTAACCGCAGATTACGCAGATTTCTACTAGGCGATTCCTCGGCCCATCGATCGCTTAATTCAAAAGGAGTCTGCGTAATCTGTGTAATCTGCGGTTCCGTTAATCCGTGATCCAGCCGTCTTTCAAGCGGATGATCCGCTCGCCGTAGCTGGCGTTTACCTCGGAGTGAGTAACTTGAACAATCGTTGTTCCGTCGTCGTTCAGTTTCCGGAATAGCTGCATGATCTCGCGGGCCTGGTCGGAGTGCAAGTTACCGGTCGGTTCGTCCGCCAAGATCAACTCCGGTTTGGCGACGATCGCTCGCACCACGCCAACCAGCTGTTGTTGTCCTCCCGAAAGTTGGTTTGGAAACAGGTCGCGTTTTCCGACGATGTTGAATCGATCCAGGGCGTCGCATACGATGGACTCTCGCTCTCGTTGTGGAACGTTCCGGTACGACAACGGGATCTCAATGTTCTCGTACACAGTCAGATCATCGAGGAGATGATACGACTGAAACACGAATCCGATGTGCTTCTTCTGAAGGGCGAATCGGTCTTTCGGTTTAAGGGAGTGTACCGGCTGATCCAGCAAGAAATACTCCCCTTCCCACTGGGCATCATGCATCCCAAGGATATGCAGCAGAGTTGATTTCCCCGCTCCCGATGGGCCCATGATCGAGACGAAATCGCCTTGTTCAACGTTGATATTAATCTGGCGGAGAACGTAAAAGAACCCGTTCTTGAGTTTGTAAAAGCGTTCGACGTTTTTGAGCTGAATCATTTAGCGTGGCTGCGAGTGTTAGTGTTAGTGCTGGTGCTGGTAGGGCTCAGCTTTTCAGTTGTCGGCGATGTCGGCGTTGACGGCGTTCTCACTCCTCTCTGAGTGTGTGAATCGGATCGATTCGGATTGCTCGCCGTGCAGGAAGCCAGCTGGCAAGCAGGGCGGTACAGGCGAGGACTCCGATTACTCCAATAAACGTCCAAGGGTCTGTTGCACCGACACCGTGGAGGAAGCTGGTCAGCAAGCGCCCGAGAACAAAAGCTAACACAATTCCAAATGCGAGGCCAATCCCAACCAACGCCATTCCTTTACCGACTACCAACCGGAGAACGTTGGTTCTAGTCGCGCCAAGCGCCAGGCGAATCCCAATCTCACGTGTGCGCTGAACGACGGAATAACCGAGCACACCGTACAGCCCTATCGCCGCCAGAATCAGGGCGAGGCCAGAAAACAGTCCAACCAGCGTCATCGCAAGATGTTGAGTCTTCAGGCTGTTCGCTAACCGTTGATCCATTGTCTGCACATTGAATATCGGAATATCCGGATCAACCGCCTGAACGGCCCGCTGAATGTCAGCAACATGCGACAACGGGTCGTTGTCGGAACGAACGATGATAGTCGATATCTGCTCCGGACTCTGCAACACCGGCATGTAGTATTGAACATAGGAAGGTTCAGCGCCGAGGGTATCATGGATCGCTGTTCGAACCACTCCGACGATGGTGTATTGAGTTCGCTGGCCGGTGCGTGCGTTGTCATTAAGCTGTTTGCCGATTGGGTCTTCACTCGAGAAAAACCGGTTTGCGAATCGTTCGTCAATAATCACCACTGCCGGTTTATCGATTGTGTCCTCAGCGTTAAAAGTACGTCCGCGGACTAACTCAATTCCCATGGCACGAAAATAATCCGGCGAAACCGTCGAATACTGCGCCGATGGCGCTTCCCCTGGTTTAGGATCCGGACGACCCGTAATCGCAAAATCGTTCGTCCAAGTGTCGCCTCCGAAGGGAAGATTGAGGCCGAACGCGACCGAGCGAATGCCAGGCAAGGCCTGGAGCCTCTGTTGGAGCTGTTGGTAGAACAGCGCCATTTCTGTCTTTTTGGGCGGCTGCCCCGGCTCGTTTCGATACTTTACGCCAGCCAACTTGATATCGACGGTCGCCAGGTTGTGCGGATCAAAGCCGAGTGGAATCTTTTGAAGCGCTCGAAAGCTCTGGACCAGCAGGCTAGCACCGATCAAAAGGGCGCAAGCTAACGCCACTTGCCCAATCACGAGTGAGCTCTGACTTCGCTGATGTTCTCTCCCAGTCGTACCTGATTTACCTCCCGCATTCTTCAGAGCATCTCCAGCATTCGACATGTTCCAGGCGGGAATTAAGCCGAACAAAATGCCTGCAAGAAGACTGAGCATCCCGGTGAACAGAATCACGGACCCGCTCAAATGAAGTTCTTGAAATCGGATTGTATCTTCAGGCGCGATTGTTTTGATCAAATCCATGCTCCAGAAGGCAAGAAGAAGTCCAACCAGCCCGCCGCACACTGCCAGGCCGACGCTTTCGATCAAAAGCAAGCCGATCAATTGCGGTCTGGTCGCTCCGAGCGCCGCGCGCACCGCTATTTCTTTGCGCCTCAGCACCGAACGACTGAGCATCAGGTTCGCTACATTGGCGCAAGCAATGAAAAGCACCGCCAAGACTACAGCCGCCAGCAGGAAGAGCGTAGGCCGATACATTCCGACAACCCGCTCGATTAGCGGAACCACTTTCACGCTGAGGCCAGTGTTGGTGTCTGGATACCGTGACTCCAGATTTCGGCAAATCACATCGAAATCTGCTGTCGTTTGCACCATCGAAACTCCGGGACGCAGACGTCCGATTGCCCGGATCCCAGGATGGCTGCCTCTTTCAGATAACGGAGGCCGGTCCGACATCGGGCCAAAGGTGACATACAGGTCGGTGTTCTCCGGCGTTACGTTCCGGGCCGAAGCCACACCGATAACTTCATAGCTGATGTCGTTAAAAACCAGTTTTCGACCAATGATGTCGGGGTCAGCGCCAAAGCGTTTCTTCCAGAGTTTGTTACCCAGAATAACAACCGGCTCCGAATCTTTTCGATCGTCTGCTTCGGAAAAGACTCGACCGAGTTCGGGACGAAGACCGAGCACAGAAAAGTAACTTGCGGTAACATACGCGCCCCTGAAGCGTTCCGGCTCTTTGTCGCCTGTCAGGTTAAAATGATCCGTGCGATAGGCAGCGATATCGATCAATGACCTCTGATTGGCCCGCCAATCCAGATAGTCCGGATACGCCACAGCCATTTCCGGGTATTGTGCAGACGTTTGCTGCAGCTCCACCAGCCGACTGGATTCCGGATATGGCAGCGGTTGCAGGAGTACCGCATCGATCACACTGAAGATCGCCGTGTTCGCACCAATCCCAAGCGCCAGTGTCATAATCGATGTAACCGTAAATGCCGGGCTCTTGCTGAGAGCACGCAAAATGAAACGAATATTGGAAAGCATTGGAGAGTGTTAGTGCTAGTTAGTTTTCAGTTTTCAATTGCCGGCGGTGTCGGCGATGTTGGCATTGACGGCGTTCCTACTCCTCTCTCAGGGCTGTGATTGGGTTAATTTTCATGGCGCGGCGTGCGGGGAAATAGTTTGCCAGTAGCGCGACGATTGTCACAACGACGGCTACGCCAGCCAATGTTGCTGGATCGGATGAACTAACACCGTAGAGGAATGCACCTAACAATCTTCCGATTCCCAGAGATAGCAGCAGTCCGATTACGATGCCGATCGCAACGATCTCCATGCCGCTGCCGATCACCAAACGAAGGATATCTCTTGATCCAGCACCGAGCGCGATGCGGACCCCATACTCGCGTGTTCGCTGGGCAACACTATAAGAAATGACTCCATATAACCCGAATGAGGCAAGTAAAAGGGCTGCAGCGGCGAAGCTGGCGACCAGACCCATGACGAATCGCCGGTCCGAAAGGGTGTCGCCCACCAGGTTGTCAATTGTCTTGATATCTTGCACCGGCATCTTCAGGTCCGTCTTGCGAACTGCGTTTCGCAGACTGGCGACCAGGCTGTTCCCATCGAGATTGCCTGCACCGCGGACAATCACCGCGAACGCGGAATCCATCATATCACCTGCGCCTAACCGTACGTTAAGCTTTCGGGCGAGTCGCCAGCTACCGCGAAGCGAGAAATCGACCTCTGCCGCAGGGGTTTGATCTAAAGAGATCTGTCTGATATTGCTGGTAACTCCGACAATCGTTACTGGCTCGCCGCCGAAGACGTTCACCGTTTGACCAATCGCTTCCTTCGGATCATTCCAATAAATAGAAGTACATCGCTCATTTACGACGACATTGACACTGTCACCCTGGTCATCATCTTCGTTGAGTAGCCTTCCTGCGATTAAAGAGATGCCTGCCGCCGCAAAGTAATCGCCGTCGAAAACTCGATACTGCGGATTTGGAGTAGAGTGGTCTGGGTCCGAGCTTCTGGAGGGCAAGCTGAAACCGAAAGGCGTGCTCACGCCGCTTAGCGGGATCAGGTTAATCAAACCGGCCGATTGGATTCCTGGCTCTTGTTGGAGATTCTCCCGAAGCCGTTTGGCAAATTGGACAAGATCCTCGTCTCCCGGATAGGTTGTGTTTGGTAAAGTCAGCCGGGCGGTAAGTACCTTGTCCGGCGCAGACATCCCGGTATTGGTGCGCTCAAGCACCAGAAAAGAGTGGAGAAGCAGACCGGTACAACAAAGCATGACAACGGATCCGACGACTTCAAAAAGCACCAACCCCGTCTGGATCAGCCGATGTGAGACGCTGGACCCGGCGCGATTGGTCCCCCGCAACGGTGTTTGCAGGTCGGCGCTAGAGTGACTGACCAGTGTGCGCGCTGGTAAAAGACCAGATAGGAGCCCGGTCAAGAGCGCAAGCACCAGCATGAAAACGAACGCCGTACCGTTCAGCGAGATCGGTGACGCTTTCGGTATATAGCTCGCGCCAATCTTCAGAAATAGGTCCAGCAAAAGCATCGCTGCCAGCCATCCGGCCAATCCTGCAATCAGGCCGATGAGGGTCGTTTCCAGAATAAACTGACCGATTAAATGCCGGCGGCCTGCTCCCAACGCGGTGCGAATTGCAACCTCCCGCAGACGCGACGAACTGCGGCTAAGGATCAGGTTGGCAAGGTTGATGCAAACGATCAGGGTCAGGCAGCCTACGATGCCAAACAGAAAAACCAGCTGGCTTCTCCGATATCCAGTTAGTGCCTCGGTCAGCGGAACAAGGTGTGTACCGAACGGATTGTTGTACTGTTTGGCCATTGCCTGGGAGATCGCTGTCATTTCCGCCTGAGCGTTTGCCAAAGCCACTCCAGGCTTCAACCGTGCGATCGCCGTCCAGCCGCGAATGCTTCGTGATTGCAGATCCGCATTGGTGAACACGACCGGAATCCAGCAATCGACTACCAAATTACCCGGCATGAATTGCCCGGACATCACCCCAACCACTTCATAACGAAGTCCGTCCAGCATGATTTTTTTGCCGAGGATCTGAGGATCTCTCGAAAATTGTCTAGTCCAGAAGTCCTCGCTGAGTATGACAGCGGCTTCTGCGGCCGAACCGTTGTCGGAACGAAATATTCGCCCCAGCACCGGTCTGGCGCCGATTACGTCAAAGAAATTCGGCAACACAGTTTCAGCATTTATTTCCCTTGGCTCATCTCCGGATTGAAACGCGAATCCCCTGTCCCAACCGGCGGTTATGCTTTCGAAACACTGATTCCGTCTTTGCCAGTCGACGAAATCCGCCGCTGCGGTCGGCGCGACCTCGCGTCTATTCATGATCGTATCGATCTTCACCAGACGGTCCGGATCCTTGAATGGCA
>JBPYFC010000222.1:0-3778 GCA_051984705.1 Chthoniobacterales bacterium
GCAGCCCCGCGGAGAGGAAGCAGCAACCTACTATCGAAAAAAGTGTCTTCGCTGCCATTCCGAGAAGGATTGCACAGCGCCGGAGGACGCCAGATATGCTCAGTCTCCTCCTGACGCGTGCACCGGATGTCATATGCCAAAGTCACCAGTGCTGACCGTTTCGCATTCGACGCTGACGAATCACCGCATTATCCGGACCGAAGACGAGCCTCTGCCTAAAATTGCGTTCCAAGAGACTCTGCCCGGAACCGGATACATACATGTCAACGCGGTCCCGGGTCAGTCGGGCAAGGTACCACCGGTAGTGTTGTTGCAGGCTTACCGCAGAGAACTGATCGGCGGTCATCTGCAATACGAACCTTATTACTTTGATCTGCTGGCAAGACTTGCCAAAACGGCGACGAATGACCCATTCGTGCTTTCGGCTCTTTCGCAGAAGGCATTCAGCGATGGAGACATTGCCAAAGCTGTTACCTTGGCCCGCCGAGTCGTTGCTTTGGGATCTACTTCGGCGAACGACTACTTATTGCTGGACCAAGTGCTTGCGAAATCAGGAGATCTGGCGGGGTGTATTCGGGTGCTAAAGCAGGCACTTGAGATAGAGCCTTACAACAACTTCGTTTACCAAAGGCTTGCGCTGAGGGAGTTTTCGTCCGGCGATCCGGCAGCAGCGCTGAAGACGATCCGTCGTGGGCTGGAACTTCAACCTGAAGACGAGATGCTTCGCAAAATGCAAAACCGGGCGGATAGACAAGGACTGGGTCAGTAGTGCCGCCGCATATCTTTCAAAGTCGAAGAAGCCGCTTAATTCGGGTATCGATCCAGGTATTGTGCCTTTTTCTGTACCTGCGCATATTTGCTTTTGCCGTTGCATCCGATACCGAACCCAAGAGGCGAGCCGAAGAGGCCTCGTCTTATCGGGACAAGGCCATCGCCGCCATGCAACAAGGACAAATCGATGAAGCGTTGGTGCAGTTTCGGCAGGCCGTATTGATCGACCCGAATGACGCAAGATCGCACGACTTTATCGGAATGATCTTGGGTGAGTCCGGTAAGCTGGATGACGCTGTGACCGAGTTTGAGAAGGCAGCCCGTCTGGCCCCATCCGTTGCCGATCCGCACTTTCATCTTGGGCTCGCTTATGATCGGCAAGGAAAGACAAATGATGCAGTCGTGGAGTATGAAGCCGCCCTGCACCTGAATCCGGCATTGCACGAAGCGCGCTACGGGTTGAGCGCAGTGTGCGCGAGGATCGGTGATCTGAATGGTGCGATCGCGCTGCTACGGGATGTCGTCGCAGCCCAGCCGGGCTTTGCAGAAGCCCATTACAACTTAGGCCTCAACCTCTGGAACCGTTACCAGAGGTCAGAGAGTCTGAAGCAACAGGGCGAGTTGGATGAGGCGGCAGCAGAGCTCGAGAAAGCCACCCGACTCGATTCCCATCAGCCGCAGGGCTTTTATGTGCTTGGCCAGTTGCTGGTTGAGAAAGGTGACCTTGGGCCTGCTATCGAAAATCTGCGCAAGGCGCTGGAACTGCAGCCTGGCAACCCCGACTACCACCTCAAGCTCGGTATTGCCCTCCGGCAAAAGGGTGACCCGCAAGCGGCAGTTGGCGAATTTCGAGCCGCACTGAAAGCGTCTCCTCACCTTGCATCAGCACATCAATCCCTGGGATTGGCGTTGCGAGAGCTGGGAGACCTTGAAGGAGCGACGGCCGAATTGAAAACGGCGGTTACTCTGCTGCCGGACGACGCCCAAGGCCATCACCTTCTGGGAACAGTTTTCTTGAAGCAACAGCAGACGATCGAGGCCATAGCTGAATTGAGCAGGGCACTCGAACTGGATCCAACATTGACAGATGTACGCGCGACCCTCGCACAGGCGCTGCAGAAAGCAGGCCGCAAACAGGAATCGCAAAAACAGATATCCGAGCTTCAGAAGACGAGCGCTGCAGCTTCTAACGTTGGACAGGCTATGGTCTTGTTGCAAACAGCGTCCCAACAACGCCAAAAGAAAGAGTATGCGGCGGCAGCAAAGAACCTGCAGGATGCCGTTGTTCTCGACCCGGGCTTTCGCGAAGCAAAATATCAGCTTGGATTGGTTCTTCGGGAATCGGGCGATTTGGCTAGGGCCCAAGACGTTTTTGCGGAGCTCATCCAGCGGGATCCGCAGAACGCGCGAGCCCATCTGCAAATGGGACTTTTGCTCTTCTCGCAAGGAGCGAATGCGACTGCGCGCGCTGAGTTCGATGCAGCAGTAGAGCTCGCCCCGAGCCTGGTTGAAGCACACCTCGCGTCGGCTAAGCTTGCGGCAACTATGCACGATTGGCCGACCGCGGTGCGGGAATTACAGACCGCGATTGCGTGGCATTCCCAGCCGCCAGGTGTTCATTACGAATTGGCGACTGCGCTCAAAGCGAGTGGTCGAATCGAGGAAAGTGAGCGCGAAATGCAGATCGCCCGGGAGTTGCCAGGGGACACGCACCAATAAACCCATCTATGACTACATTTCAGCTCTCGGTCCTCAGCGATGAAATTTCTCAGGATTTCGGGCGTGCCTGCGAGGTAGCGCGCAATCATTTCGAAATGAACCTGGTTGAGGTGAGAACCCTGTGGGACAAGAACATCGTTGCGCTTGACGCTAACGAAGTGGCCGAAGCGCTTCGGCTGGTTAAGAAATACCGCCTCGGGGTCAGCGGTATTGCCGGGCCCTTGTTCAAAGTAGATTGGCCGGGAGCTCCGATTCCCACGCACAACGATCAGCGCGATCATTTCAACGCAAGCTACACGTTTTCACAACAAGACGAGGTACTTGAGCGCTGCATTGCCTTAGCAAAAAGTCTAAACACCAGCCGGGTGCGGTGCTTTGATTTCTGGCGTCTCGACGACCAGATGCCTTATCGCGACGCCATGAACCATGCACTTGAGGGCGCTGCGGAGAAGGCCGGGAAGCAGGACGTCACGCTGGTTCTCGAAAACGAGCATGCCTGCAACACTGCGACCGGAGCGGAAGCGGCCCGGGTGCTGTCGCAGGTGAAGTCCCAATATCTCATGCTCAATTGGGACCCGGGAAACGCCGCGATGGCAGGAGAGGTTCCGTATCCTGATGGATATGAGGTACTGCCGAGGGACCGGATCGGCCTTTGCCATTGCAAAGACGTGGCCGTGCTCGGTTCGAAGCGCGAATGGGCAGCCATAGGAAAAGGGATAATCGACTGGGCCGGTCAGTTCGCGGCGCTCAAAAGAGATGGGTATGACGGAGTCATAAGCTTGGAGACCCACTGGCGAGGGGCAGAAAGTGCCGAGGCTTCCTCAGTCGAAAGCTGGAAAGGAATGAAAACGGCTCTGCAGGAAACAGGCGCTTTCTAGACTGCAGGCATTCGGGGACCAAGCGTCTCGGTTTCTCTTCACTTCAGCGAGTCCGCGGCCGCTTGAGCGCACTGTCCATCTTGATCGCTGGAGCCACCGGAAACCCCAACCGCCCCCACAACCTTGTCGTCCAATAGCAGAGGAACGCCGCCTTCAATCGGCACGGCTCCCGGTAATCCCAGAATGCGCAATCCTGAACCGCCGCCAGCCACCACATCCTGAAACGCTTTGGTCGGACGCTTGTACAACGCTGAGGTACGGGCTTTTTCGATAGAGACATTAGCGCTTCCGGTCTGGGTGTTGTCCATCTTCTCGTAGTAGATCAGCGTGCCGCTCGTGTCCACCACGGCCACCGCCATATACCAGTGGTTCTTACGCGCTTCGCCGATCGCCACCGCCGCGACTTTTTT
>JBPYFC010000223.1:0-3923 GCA_051984705.1 Chthoniobacterales bacterium
GATTGCGGACTGAAGCGCGGCGCGCCCTGATGTGAAGTTCAAGTTTACCGGAATTTTGTTGGCCAATGTTACGGCAACATTCGCAATGATAGCGCCGATCCCTGGGGGAAGGACGACTGCGACTCGGACTCCCGGGCAATGTTGTTTAATCCATCTGCTCAAAGCGATGCTGGCCGCCAAAACATCACCTCGCTTGAGAACTCGGCCATCCATTCCATCGATGACGGCTTCATCAAATTGATGGCGCTTCAGCCCTTTCACGGTCGCGCGCCCGAGATTGGCGCGAAGCTCAGGGCGCTTTTGAAAGCAGAATTCGCCAAGCTCGAGAAGTCTTTCTCGCGCGATGCCGATGTTGAGCCGGTCCGGAGGGATCGGTTTGCCGAAAGCGACCGTTGCAGACTGCGGGATCCGCCTTGGTATCTTAAAAAAATATTTACCGCCTTCGAACGTGAAGATAGAGCCCCATAGCCCGTCGAGCCATACCGGCACTGCTTCGCATTCCGCCAGCCGGGCTATCAGCTCAAAGCCTTTCCGCAACTTAATGAGCACTCCAGTTCGGCTGAGTTCGCCTTCGGGGTAAATACAGACAATCTCGCCGTTCTTGATCCGTGCTACCGCTTCCCGCATAGCATCCTTGGCGCGTACGTTCGAGATTGGGATCGCTTGGATTAACTGGAAAATCGGTTTTAGCCAGGGGACCTGATAGATCGATTCATGAACGATAAATCGGATTGGGCGCGGGCAGGCCACCTGGAGAACAGCCGCATCCACATATGTCATGTGGTTCGGTAGTAGCAGGAACCCGCCTTTCGGCAGGTTCTCAAATCCAAAGGTCTTAATCCGGTAGAACGAGGAAACAACTATTCCACCAAAGACCCGGAAAACCCTTTCCCGAAATCTCTGGCCAATTTGTGAGGGCATAATCAGAAGCGAGGCAAACAACAGCCATCCAATAGAATCTACCATCCCAACGATGGAAATACACCCAGGGGCTTGCGGTTGGCTGGCCGACCATTTTTGCACAAAAGCGAGCAATAAAAAGCCGAAAAATGAGATGTGAATAGCGTGCCAAAACTGGGCTGGCTTGCGGTGAACTACTGGCGAGGCCTGCATGAAGCAGCTATCGATCAATTCGGGTAGGTCTGAGAAATCGATAAAACGATGCGCATTATCGATTGCAGGAATGGGACTTATGCGGCTTATGCGAAATGGGGTCCTATGTCACATACCTCACATACGTCTCATACGTCCCATTAGTCGCAGACAGTCCTATTCTCCTATCGTTGACGCTCGGGGACGACGTTGGTACGGTTTTCTCCAATGTCCGCGACTCCGATGATGCAGCAGTATCAGCGCATCAGGCAGAGTTTACCGGAAGGTACTTTGCTCCTTTTTCGGCTCGGCGATTTCTACGAACTCTTTTTCGAAGACGCCCAGGAAGCAGCCCAGATCCTCAACGTGGCTTTGACCAAGCGAAACGGGATGCCGATGTGCGGTGTGCCCTACCACGCGGCGGAGGGTTATCTCGGCCGGTTGATCAAGGCCGGGTATCGAGTGGCCATTTGCGATCAAGTCAGCGACCCGCAACCAGGCAAGATAGTTGACCGCCAAGTGACACAGATCATCAGCCCCGGGACGGTGAGCGATTTTCAATTGCTCGAATCGCGACAGAACAATTTCCTGGCCGGGGTTGGACGGTTTATTCCAAGTGCTCGATCGCAGGCTGTTCGTTACGGTGTGGCGTTGCTGGATGTCAGCACTGGGGAATTCCGGGTCTCAGAAGTCGTGTCGTTTGGCGCTCTTCAGGACGAGCTTGCTCGGTTTACACCGTCTGAGGTTCTGGTACCAGATTCTGACCAGGAACTTCTACGCATTCCGCGGGCTTCCGCCTATGACAGCTACGCGTTTGCGCAGGAGCACGCGGCCTATCTTCTTATGGAACAATTCCGGGTTCAGTCTTTGGATGGGTTCGGATGTTCCGACATGCCTGCTGCGATCGGCGCAGCTGGGGCGGTGATTCATTATCTGAAGCACCAGCTCCGACGACAGACGTCTCATATTCGTTCTCTCGGAGTTTTTCTGTCTGACGAATTCGTCGCTTTGGACGCGGCAACCCAACAGAACCTGGAGCTCATTCAATCCAAAGGAACGGCAGGTGACACGAGTCTGCTGAATGCGCTTGATCGGACGGTGACGCCGATGGGCGGCAGGCGATTGAGGCAATGGCTTGTAAAACCTTTGCGGTCGGTCAAAAAAATCGAACAACGACAACGCCTCATTCAACAGTTTCTTGATCAGCCTTTTTTACTGAACAGCGTCCGCGAAACGCTTCGTAGCATTCGAGATTTGGAGCGGACGATCGGCCGCCTCAGCCAGGGGACCGGCAATGCCCGAGATCTTGCCGCTCTGCGTATTTCTTTGGAAGCGTTGCCGGATCTGAAGGAGCACCTTGCGGCTTTGACAAAGGCCACACTGACCGAGGCCCACGCGGACGCACCGCTCTCAATCGGGCTGGCCCAACAAATTCATTTGCTCCCAGATCTGGTGGAACGGCTATCGATGGCGCTGGTCGCTGAGCCTCCCGCGCTCTTAAAGGAAGGTGGCATGTTCCGCGAAGGCTGGGATGCACAACTCGATGCGCTTCGCGGCGCATCTCGTAGCGGGAAAGATTGGATCGCCGCACTTCAACAGCGCGAAATCGAACGCACTGGAATCAAATCGCTGAAGGTCCGGTTCAATTCAGTCTTTGGCTACTATATCGATGTGACGCGTGCGAATCTGAATGCGGTACCTGCGGATTATACGCGAAAGCAGACCACCGTTAACGGGGAACGATTCATTACCCCGGAGCTAAAAGAGGTTGAATCAAGAATCCTCGGTGCTGACGAGCGTTCAAAAGCGTTGGAGTACGATCTTTTTCTTAAGTTGCGGGACAACGTGCTGGAACACTTGTCGCGGATGCAAGAATCGGCGCGAGCGATCGCGATGATCGATGCGCTGGCTGGGCTCGCCGAAGTTGCGCGGCTTTTCGGTTATTGCCGTCCTGCGATCTCCAACGAGCGACGGATTCAGATTCGGGATGGCCGGCACCCTGTGCTCGATCAGAAGCTCACGGAGGAGAAATTCGTTCCAAACGACTGTCTGGTCGACGGTGAAGAAAATCGTTTGATGCTGGTTACCGGCCCGAACATGGCAGGCAAATCAACCTTTATTCGTCAGGTGGCGCTCATTGTGCTGATGGCGCAGATCGGCAGCTTTGTTCCTGCGGCGGAAGCAGAGATTGGAATTGTAGATCGCATTTTTACCCGGGTTGGCGCATCGGACGATCTGGCGCGTGGACAATCGACGTTCATGGTCGAGATGAATGAAACCGCCAATATCGTGAACAACGCGACCGATCGCAGTTTGATTATTCTGGACGAGATCGGACGAGGTACGTCGACATTCGACGGACTCTCCATCGCCTGGAGCGTCGCTGAATATCTTCACGATAAGGTTCACGCTCGGACTCTGTTCGCGACGCATTATCACGAGATGACTGAGCTCGCGGTAGTCTGTTCAGGCGTGAAGAATTACAACGTCGCTGTCAGGGAATGGAACGATCAGATCATTTTCTTGCGGAAGATCCGGCCTGGGGCAGCCGATAAAAGCTACGGGATTCAGGTCGCTCGGCTGGCTGGGTTGCCACCGGATATCGTGGGCCGTGCGAAGGAGATCCTAAGCAACTTGGAAGCATCAGAGCTTAATGCTCAGGGCAAACCGCGTTTGGCCGAAGCTAAGGTTTTCAGGACGCGTCCCAAGAAGACGGATGAGCCAAAGCCGCAGCTGAATTTGTTCGATTTGGGACCTGGCGTATAGGGAACCGGCTGTGGGTCCATGTTGCCCAGCACCACTCTGGCCTCGAGGGGCAGTGCTTAGCGACG
>JBPYFC010000224.1:0-6058 GCA_051984705.1 Chthoniobacterales bacterium
ACTCGATCGCCGACTTTAAACGGTCGCGGCCAATGTTTTGATTCATAGTAAAGGCGAACAGAAGAACCAATCGTCGCAGTCACCCAATAGACCATCAGGTTGTCTATGAGCATCTCCATCGGAAACACGTCGAGGAGATCGCCGCGACAATCGCTCCAAACATAAAACTTTTCGATGATCCAACTGGCAAGACCCACAGGCGAGTCTGCAAGGCCGAATGCCAACGTCTGAGGTCTGGTTGATTGGATCGATGAATACGCACCTTCTTCTTCCTCCCAGCGCTCAGCCTGCGCTTGATACTCTTTTTCCACTTGGCTCAATGGCGCAGAGCTCGAATCCCTCGGCGGATCAACTACTGAAGTCACATGTACACCTGAAACCTGTTCTGGATGTTCGAGTCCCAGACGCGTAGCGGCACCGGCGCCGATATCTGTTCCCGCGACCGCGAATCGCTCGTAACCTAAACCTTCGGTCATCAACCTGAAGAACAGATCAACTGCGCGAACTTGATGCGGCTGAACCGGTCGATCGGAAAACCCAAATCCCGGCAGTGCCGGCATGACAACCTCAAATCCGCCGTCCAACAAAAGCGGCGCCAGTTTTTGATATTCAATGAAACTCGAAGGCCAGCCGTTCATCAGAAGTAGCGGTTTAGCTGCAGCGGTTTTTCCTTTGAAATGTAGAAAATGAACGTGGAAACCGTCGATGTCCGCGCGAAAATGCGGCAACTCGTTCAGAACCGCTTCGCGATTCATCCAATCATAGTCCCGTAACCAAAATTGTATCAGCTTCTCCAGCAAGCTGCGTTGGGTTCCGTACGACCAATCATCGGTAACCGCGTCGTTCCAACGCGTGTTTTTAAGCCGCGCCTGAAGATCGGCGATCACAGACTTGGGAATATCGATTCTGAATTTCTCGATTTCGACCCGGCGTCCCCGCGATCCTTCAGCGTTAGGAGCAGCCGCCCCAGTAGACAGCGCCGCTAGAAGCCCCCTCCAGTGCATACCACAAAAGACCGGCGACTCATCTCATTGTTCATGGCTAATGCCAATACGTACGCACGATTTCGCGAGATTTCTCGCGCGGAAGTCGCTGAGTAACGCAGAGTTCAGGATTTAAGTTTTTCTTTCCTCAGCGTTCCTCAGCGCCCTCAGCGTGAAATAAGCCTTGGTGTTGGCGCTCTAAAATATTGCCATCTAACTGCAGCAACTTTCACACTTTGGGCCGAGACGCACCTTCAGGGAGTGCCACCCCCAAAAAACATCTGCCAATACCAGCCAATAAATTCCCGTCCGCTCACTCTTCGCCCTCGTAGTAATCCAGCCCCTCCGATCGTATGTATTTGACCTCAGGTGAACGGACAAGCCATTTGCCAGTATCCGGGTAAAAGGCGGTTTCTCCGATCGGATTGTCGGCAACAACCAGATAGAGAAGATCGTCCGCGCCATCGTTAATGATTTGATGCGGCTCACCCGGCTCGAAAAGAAACGCGTCGCCAGCCTCGATGCGGGTTGTTCCGTCCTGATGCCTGGCCAAGCCTCTTCCGGAAAGTACATGATAGAACTCCCATTGGGCACTATGAGAATGATAAGGGCAATTGGCTTTGCCTGGAGGGATGCGGCAAATCTCAACGTCAAACGGGTGACGTTTTCTGACGTCCGTCGAAAAGGAATCACGCCCTAACGCAATGGAAATGTGTTTGCCGCCCCGGCGATATTTTCCTTTCGGCGATTCCCAAAGGCTCTCTTCAATATCTTTCGTATTAACCTTGCGCATTATGCTTATTCTTTGCCTCCCGACCTTTCTTTATCGACAGGCGGCTATCGGGATTCACCGGAAACTTGAAGCAAAGAACACAACATGGTCGAGTCGCCACGACGCAGCCCGTTCGAGGGCCACAACACCGAACAAGATGTACAACAGAAGGCCGCAAAAATCACGAAATCGAACTCGATCTCGCACTCGAACTCGTCCTCGGTCGCCGAGGACTCAGTCGTAGACCTACCCAAATCCACCCGCTCTCGGTATAGCGCATTGGGACCGCCAGACACACGTAAAACGCACGGAGCGCTTTCTGGAATATATCTTTGCGCCGGCCACGGTCTCTTTGCGTTGCCGTCCGATGTCGCCGGTTGAAGTCCGTCAGGTGTGGTATCGGAGTCGTGTCGCCGATCCGGCTCATCTTTGGCTGCAACAGCGCGTCAAGGAGCTAGCCGCGAAAGTACCCTCATCCGAGTTCCCACTCCGCAAAGAGGACCGGTAAATCCGCCGACTTACGGAGCTGCATTCGTTCCCACACCCGAGCGTTCATAACGGAGCAGGACGACGCCATTGCCGAAGCGGCGGCTTTCAACGAGGCGGAGATTAATCCTAGTGAGTGACGCCCGAAATAGTCGTTTGCCTTGCCCTATAGCCACCGGATGAACGTATAACCAGTACTCGTCAAACAGATCGTGCGACATAAAGACCGCAGCGACGTCGGCCCCACCGAGTACCATGTCTCCACCGGGTTCTTGTTTGAGCCTCCGAATGTTCTCGGGAATGACATCTCGGAAAATGGTGGCATTCCAGTCGGCACGCTCCAGGGTCCTGGAGAAAACTATCTTCGGCATATTCCGCCAGATGTGGGCGAACTCCAACATGGGGCGAAGTAGTCCGCGCTCCCGCGCTTGCTGAACGCTCGACGGATCCGTATCGAATGTCGGCCAGGTTCTAGCCATGAGTTCATGGGTAATCCGTCCCTCTAGGAAGACACCCATCGGGCGGAGCTGATCATTGAAATGGCTGTGCAACTCCTCGTCGATCATCTGCCAATCAAGTTCCCGGTTGGGTCCTTCAATGAAGCCGTCAACAGAGATCGACGCCATCAAAATGATCTTTCTCATTGCGATTCCCTAGAAGAAAATGCCGGAAACAGACCGTCAGTGATCGGCAGGCCGTCTTTGCCTGCTGAACAACCCTGGCCTGCTCCGGCGCAGCCAAGGCGTCATTGGCCACCGGATCATTAACCGTTTCTGATGACGGCCAGCTCAGGTGTTGGAGGCTTCAAAGATGCTCTGAATCGTTGCATCCAGCACGGCGTTATATTCCGCATCGGACTGCCCGACCGACAACCCTTGCACCAGCGCCCGCGAGAAGCTCGCCACCACACCGTGATTCCTGCGAAGGCGGTCGTTACCTTCTTTCAGCGAATACCCGCCCGACAGGGCAACTACTTTCAAAACGTTCGGATGTTTGACGCAGTCAGCGTAAAAGTCGGCTTGCTCAGGCAGCGTGATCTTGATCATAACCAACTGACCAGCTGGCAGTTTGTTGAGCTTTTCCAGGAGGGCCTCCTTAAGCAATGTCTCGGCCTTGGCCTTTTCCGGACTGTGAATATCCACCTCCGGCTCGACGATCGGCACAAGCCCCGCCCCGACAATCTGCGCCGCCAGCTCGAACTGCTGGCTGACGATGGCCTTGATGCCAGCCGCGTTGGCCTGCTTGATGAAGGAGCGCATTTTGGTTCCGAAGATGTGCTTTGCGACGGCTTTGTTAAGCAGTGCGGCCAGCCCAGGTATCGGCTTCATCAACTGGACGCCGTCCTTCTCATCGACAAGGCCCTTGTCCACTTTTAGAAAGGGCACAACGCGCTTCACGTTCCAAAGATAGTCCGCGGTCGGTTGTCCCTCGATATCCCTGTCCATTGTGCCCTCGAACAGGATCGCGCCGATGATCCGGTCGCCGTTAAAGCTGGGGCTGGTTATGATGCGCGCACGCATCTGATGCACCAGCGCAAACATCTCCTCCTCGTTAGACCATGCGCTTTCCTTGATTCCGTAGGCACCCAGCGCTTTGGGCGTGCTGCCGCCGCTCTGATCCAGCGCGGCTATAAAGCCAGGCCCGTTCTTGATTTTTCGCACCTGTTCTTCATTCATGCTTGGCGTTTTCATAAAGTGTCTCTTATTTTCCGGTAGCTCCGGCTCAGGCTGTTGGTTTAACTGTCGTGCGTCGTACTTGAGCTTCAGAATCAGCGTGGGACCTGACTCAACCTCCCGGCGCTCTTTCCGTCCCCTACCCACAATCTTCACATGGGTTGCGCCAACATCAATCTTTAACACCGACATAGTTGATTGAGCCGTCGTTGAAGCCCTGCCCCCCTTTTTCAAGGCGTCACTCAAGGCGTCACTGATTTGCTCTGGCAGGTTGGTTGTTAGCGTCGGCCGGCCTCTGTCACCCGTGGCAGCTACAACCAACTCGCCAGCGCAGAATGTGTGGGGATCCGGTGCCTTCTGGGGAAGAAAGTTACCCAGTCCGTCAGTTCTTGCACGGGATGAGGCGCTCTGATTTTATTCTGAATATGGGCGATGCGGAGAGCTACCAGCAATACGAGGTGCTCAAGCGGGAGGACGGAACCCTCTGGGAGTTGGGGCGTGGAGGGATGGGGATCACCTATAAGGCTTACGACACAAAGCTCAAGCGAGTCGTTGCGCTAAAGGTAATCAATGGTGCGCGCCTGAACTCTGACATTGCCCGGCAACGCTTCCTGCGCGAGGCACGGGCTGCGGCGGCGCTGCAGCATCAGAATGTCGCATCGATATTTAATCTTGGCACAAAACTCGGAGAGTACTTTTATGTAATGGAGTTTATTGAAGGGGAGACTCTTAACGCCTACGTAAGGCGCCGAGGGCCACTTGAAATCACTGAGGCCCTCAATATCGCGCTCCAAGTTTCCCGCGCTTTAGAAGCGGCTGCCAAACAACATCTGGTTCATCGGGATCTAAAACCGTCAAACCTCATGCTCGTCGATAGACAGGAAGAACGTATTGTAAAAGTCATCGACTTCGGTTTGGCAAAGAGCACAAAGGGCGAGGCTGAAGACTCTGTAACTATTTCAGGGGGCAGCACAGCCGGCTTTGTCGGCACGCCCGATTTTGCAAGCCCAGAACAGCTAGCGGAGAGCGATGTCGACATACGTTCAGATATCTACTCCTTGGGCGCCACCGTTTATTTCATGCTCACCGGCAAGCCACCGTTCTCCGGCTCCTTCAGCCAAATTATCTGTCAGCACCTCTATAACCCTATTCCACTTGAGCCGCTGGCGCATTTGCCTTCGTGCGTTGTCACCTTAATCAAGCGCATGACGGACAAGGATAGAAACAAGCGCCCACAAACCCCGCGGGAGTTGCAAGATGAGATCTTAGCCTGTCTGGACCAATTGCGCCGTTCGGTGAACGCAATTGAGGACCAAGCTCCTGCGATCGGCATTGGTTCCCATCCAGAGATGGCCGCCTCGATAACTATGAGCGGCCCGGCTGCGTCCCAGGTGTCCGAAGTAAGAGCAATCGCGCCAGGGCAAGTCAGCCAAGCCGTACCGTTGCAATCTAAAGCTTTCGTCAAAAGCTCGCACAAGTCGGCACCGGTTCTGCGTTTAATTTTGGGTATAGCTGCCGCTGCAATAATTGGAGGAACCGGATATCTGATCTATCAGCGGTCAAGACCAGCAGCGCAGGCGGTACGTGCGCCGCCATCGAGCCGAGCAGCGAAATCAACGCTGCTGGAACAAAATGTTGTTTCCACTCGCGCGACTCCGACCGGAGCGGCTGGCACGACAGAAGTTGCAACTGCTCGAGTGGTGCGTGTACTTAAAGGTCATTCTGGTCCCGTCAGGGCCGTGGCAGTCACCCCGGACGGAGACCGTGCGGTGTCGGCGTCAGATGACCAGACACTTCGTTGCTGGGACTTGCAAACTGGCCAAACTGCGCTGGTGCTAAGGGGCCACACCGGTGCCGTGACGGACGTGGCAATTACCCCGGAAGGCTATCGCGCGGTATCGGCGTCAGAAGACAAAACGCTTCGTATTTGGGATCTTCAAACCGGCCAGGCGCGTGTGCTTACAGGGCATACCGATGAAGTCAATTCTGTAGCGATGTTGCCAGGTGGCAACCGATTTGTATCAGCTTCACATGATGGCGAATTGCGTATTTGGGATTTGGAGACCGGCCAGACCGTTGGTGTACTTGGTCCGCGTACGCACACCATGGTGTTTGATTCTCTAGCGATGACGCCAGACGGTCGC
>JBPYFC010000225.1:0-6172 GCA_051984705.1 Chthoniobacterales bacterium
ACTACTAATCGCAGTGATTCAGGGCATTAGGCGGGAACGGTGTATAGCTAGGCCTAGACGCGAGGCTCCTCATTGCCCCCCTGACAACTCTCTTACACGCCATTTTGCAAAGAGCTGAGACGGATCGGCACCCGGCTCGACGGTCTCTCTAGGGTCGGGGAGTCGTTTTTTTGAATTAAGGCAAAATTAGGGCAGTAAAGCGGCAAAAATCGATGTCTTGGAAGACGCGCTTAAAACGAACGTCGGCGCGACCAACCAGAACCAGGCGCTGATCGTGGACCAGATTAAGGCTCTCAAAGCGGACCTCGCGCACTTGAAAAACGCACCGAGCGGCTCGGCATCATCGCAGACCCAGACGCCGGCCGCCAACACGGTTTCCGGCATTCGATTTGGAACAAACTAGGGGACACTATATGGGCGACAAGCGCGATTTGAAGGGGCTAAAAGGATATCTGCAAAGCCGGATCCTCGGTCAGGACGATGCGATTGGGCGCATCGCGCAAGCGCTTGCGTCAGCTGAGTGCGAACTTAACGAGCGTGGTCAGAGGCCTCGCGGCGCGTTCCTTTTAATGGGGCCGTCTGGAGTCGGTAAAACCGAAACGACCAAAGCGTTCACCGAATACCTGTTCGGTCCGGATCGGCTTGCGATGTTTTTTATGAACGAGATGCAGTCCGCCACCGATGTGGACGATCTGGTTAGTGGAATCAAGCGGGCAACGAGCAAGCATCCAGAGGGAAGCACTCTACTTTTCAATGAGATCGAAAAAGCGCACAAAGCGATCGTCGATGTTTTCTTGTCGCTCTTGGATGAGGGCCAGGTGACGGACTCGAGCGGCGAGCGGACATCGATACGCAACTGTTACGTAGTGCTCACAAGCAACATCGGCCAACGCCCTAGCCTTCTCTCTGGACGATGTCTGGCGTGGCGGAGACAGGAACATCTCTCACGTTTTCCTTTTGAGCGATGGTAGCGGTATCGTAAGAGCGCTCCACTGGAAACCCGAATACGCCCACCAACCGAAAGAATGTCCTGCGCAGGGGCGACTGAGATAGCGGAGATAGGCCTGGGAGATACCTTTTGTACCCTGGGATTTCCAATGACTCGAATCGCCTCGGTCCAGTGGTTAATGAAGGCACCTGTATCTGGGTCGTCGTTGACTGACATTGCGGCTGCCAAATCACCCTTGTAATTGAGTTTTTTAGCGGCAAGCTGCCAGAAGACAGCAAATTGCACGTTGTTTAATTCGATCGGCACTTCCATAAAATTTACTTTCCTTTGTTTATTTTAGTCCTGCGTTGTCCCTCATAAGTGCAACGTATTCAAACAATGAAGGTTGACGGCAAACCTTATCGGACCATTTGGCTGAATGATGACGGAATCTCTTTGCGCGTCATCGATCAGACTTTGCTGCCGCATCGTTTCGAGGTCGTTGAATGGCGCACACTCGAAGATGTTGCGGAAGGGATTCGCAAAATGGTGGTACGTGGAGCGCCGCTTATTGGAGCTTCCGCCGGCTATGGCGTTGCCCTTGGTATGCTCCGCGATCCCAGTGACAAAGCGTTTCAGCGAGCTTACGAATTGCTTTTCGCCTCCCGGCCGACCGCGGTGAACTTGCGATGGGCACTCGATAGAATGCGAGAGGCGCTCCTCCCGCTGCGCCCAAAGGACCGTTCTGCGGCAGCGTTCATGGTAGCCAAAAAGATTTGCGACGAAGATGTCGCGAACTGTTCAGCCATAGGCGAGCATGGACGTTCGCTTATCGAACAGGCTTGGGATAAAACAGGGCGGTCGCGCCCGGTGAATCTGCTGACCCATTGCAACGCCGGCTGGTTAGCTACGGTCGATTGGGGAACCGCACTGGCTCCAATTTATAAGGCCTTTGACGCCGGTATCCCGGTTCATGTCTGGGTGGATGAGACTCGGCCGCGAAATCAGGGCGCTTCGTTGACCGCTTGGGAACTCGGCCACCACGGGGTACCGCACACCGTGATCGTCGACAACGCGGGCGGATATCTGATGCAACACAGGCAGGTCGACCTTTGTATAGTCGGCAGCGACCGAACAACGGCGGGCGGGGATGTTTGCAATAAGATTGGTACCTATCTGAAGGCCCTGGCCGCGCGAGAGAACCAGGTACCGTTCTATGTCGCTCTGCCTCTCTCCACCATCGATTGGACGATCGATGATGGAATCAAGAGTATCCCGATCGAGAGCCGTTCACCGGAGGAAGTCGCCGTCATTTCGGGGCGCACGAAAGAAGGTGCGGTTTGCGAGGTCCGCTTGACTCCAGAGGGCAGCGCCGCTCTCAACTATGCTTTCGACGTGACGCCCCGGCACCTGATCACTGCGTTGATCACGGAATACGGCAGCTTCCAAACAATCAAGGAAGAAATGGCAAAGTTGCGGCAGAAGGCGGAGCAGGCGGACGAACGCCGGAATTGAGATCGGTGAGAGCTGCTAAGAATGAATCGATCGAATCCCTTGCGAAAAGACTACACGTTGCAAACAGCAGATCCCCTCGTCGTTGTCTGTCAGATCGAGAGCGTCAAGGCTATCGATAACGTCGAAGAAATATGCGCAGTGGAAGGTATCGACGTGATTTTCATTGGTCGTAACGATCTGGCAGCCGATTCCGGCCATATTCTAAATCTCGACCATCCGGATATGAATCGATTGGCAGCTCGGGTGGTCACCGCTGCCAAGCGGGCCGGGCTCAAACTGGGCACCGTCCCGAGCGCAGGTCACGGTTGGGCAGAATTGTTCAAAGATGGTTTTGATATTGTGCTGCCCTCCGCAGACATTTCTTTGCTTCGTGATGCAGCGCGCGCAGAGGTTGCAGTGTTTTGCCACTAGGTGGGGAACCAGCCAGCTGAGTAAAAATTTCGAGATTTTTGTTCCGTCGCTAGAGGCAATGGGAAGGCAAATGAATCCGGCAAAGACGAAACCTCTATTATGTTCTGGCAAACCATGGCCGAGAGTCCTTGCGCAGGAATGTGGTCAGGCATAAAGGCTTTTTCAGCACGCCAGGAAATCGAAGTAAGTTGGTCATCAAAATGATCCCGAACCTATGGAGTGACGCCAGTGCTGCCGGATATGTTACGAAGTATCTTGATACGGATATCGCGCTGCGCGTCTACACTTCGCATTTGCTCGGTCGGGAACCGCGCTTAGTTCTGCATGGTGGCGGCAATATTTCAGTCAAAACCACTGCTACCGACCTCTTCAAGAACAAGATCGCGGTTCTTCGGATAAAGGGGAGCGGGTGGAATCTGGCCTCAATCGAACCCACCGGACTCCCTGCGGTACAACTGGAGCCACTCTTGCGGCTGGAGCAACTGGAACAGCTCCCCGACGAGGTCATGGTCAATTACTTGCGCGCTAACTTGATGGACTCGGCCGCTCCGACGCCGTCCGTTGAAACTCTCCTGCACGCTTTTCTTCCGCATAAGTATGTCGATCACTCTCACGCCCTTGATGTATTGGCGCTAGTTGACCAGGAGGACTGTGAAGGTCTAACGCGTCGAGTGTTCGGAGATCGAGTCGGATACGTTTTTTATAACATGCCGGGTTTCGCGCTGGCTAAAGCGGCAGCAAGGGAGTACCGCCGCAATCCCCAAATCGAGGGATTAGTGCTGGGTAAACATGGATTGGTCAGTTTTGGTGATACGGCCAGACAGTCTTACGCTCGGACAGTTGAACTCAACAATCTAGCCGCTGATTTTGTCCAAAAGAACCGACGCAGACCGGTGTTCATTTCTCTGCCCCGGCCGGGTAAAGAGATCGCGAGGCAGGAGGACATCGCTCCAATTCTCCGCGGATGCGTAGCCAACGCCATCGAGAAAGAAAATCCGAAACGTTGGATTCTGGATTTCCGTTCCTCTGATCTGATTTGGGAGTTTGTGAACGGTAAAGACCTAGTGGAATATGCGAACCGAGGGACTGTCACGCCGGATTACCTGATCCGAACAAAGGCCCGCCCCCTTATTCTGCCATTTCCAGAAGCGGCAGCCTTGGAGGAATTTCGGCGCGAAACGCGTAATGCAGTCGCCGCCTACATTGCCAGGTACCGCGCCTACTTTGAGCGTCATGGATCACAACTGAGTACGCTACCGTTTCCGTTGGACCCGATTCCGCGAATTGCGCTCGTGCGGGGCCGCGGTGTCTTCGGAATTGGTAAATCGGCTGAGGAAGCTGCTGTCGTCGCGGATCTTGCCGAGACCTGGGTCGATACAGTGACTGCAGCCGAAGCGATTGGTCGATTCCGTTCCTTGGATGAGAATGAGCAATTTGCAATGGAGTACTGGCCGCTCGAACAAGCAAAGTTGCGGACACTCTCGGAGCCTCGGCTTGCTCGGCATATCGTAATGGTCACTGGTGGTGCCGGAACCATTGGCAGTGCGATTGGAAGAGCATTTGCGCGAGAGGGCGCGGAAGTTGTCATCGCAGATCTAGATGGAGAGAAGACCGCCGAGGTTGCACGCGCAATCAAGCGAACCGTTTTGTGCGCGACCTGTGATGTCACCAATGCAGAGTCAGTGAGGAATCTTTTTGAACGGGTCTGCGAACGCTTTGGCGGAGTCGATATCGTGGTGTCAAACGCGGGTGCAGCGTGGTCAGGCCCGATCGCAACTGTGAAGGATGATCTGTTGCGGAAGAGCTTCGAGCTGAATTTCTTTGCTCACCAGCTCGTCGCGCAGAATGCGGTGCGCGTGATGCGTCTGCAAGAAACCGGCGGCGCCATTCTTTTCAATATTTCCAAACAAGCGATCAACCCCGGTCCGGATTTTGGACCATACGGTATTCCGAAAGCCGCCACTTTAGCGTTGGCTCGGCAATATGCGTTAGAGCATGGTCACGACAAGATCCGGATCAATGCGGTAAACGCGGATCGGATCCGGAGTGGGCTGTTAACGAATGATATGATCCGGTCACGAGCCCAAGCGCGTGGGCTCTCCGAAAAGGATTATATGTCCGGCAATCTCCTCGGATGCGAAGTCACTGCGGAAGATGTAGCGCAAGCGTTCGTTCATCATGCGTTAGCAATGAAGACAACGGGTGACGTCACGACGGTGGATGGAGGCCATGTTGCCGCATTCTTGAGGTGAAGGTGCGGCGTACTCTGAAACGACAGGGAAAAGCCCAGCAATTGTTGGGCGATGTGACGCAACGGATCGTGCTTATATGATGCATACAATATATAATATTTGCATGCCATGATACGGATAATCCCATTCGCAATTGCCGGCGGCATCATTGGACTACGCCACGCCAAAAGGAAGCAAGCCTATGCTCAGCGAGCTGCTGAACTGTGGATGGAAATTCACGCCATCGCTGAAGCACAGAAGATTAATCGCGGGATCACAGCTCAGGCCTACGCAATCCGAGAAGTGCAAATCCGGATGGCTGAGCTGAGCGCCATCGCCAAGATTGTAAAAGACCGCGAGTTCACGGAACGAGTCAACGCTTTGGCTCTTGATATAGAGCGGTGTCGGGGCGTGATCGACGGGTTACAAGCTGCTATGGCGATTGAAGCACAAACAAGCGCTGTATCAGGCAACAGTGTTTCAGCGCCTTCTCCAGTTCACACAGCGCCCCCGCCCGTGAATCCAGCACCAGAATCGCACTCCGGGAATTTCGAACATTTGCATCAGGAAAATGTTCGACGGAGTGAGCAAGGATGCACTTCTTACTTCACCAGTTGCTGGTGGGCGTCTTCGAGCGTGTCAAGCGCATCATATAGCTGACTGATGGCGTGCTCCAGTTTCCGGGCCACGGCGGGCTTACCCTTATCCGCTGCATCGCTCACGAGATCGCTGGCGATCGCTAGCAAGCTGATTCCAGCCTCGTCCAAATCGCGCTGCCTACGCTCCGGATCTTGGAGCGGCCGGACAAATTCCGCTTCCTCTCGCTTCCTAGCCGCGAGCGCCTCTTTGAGCAGCTCCCTCTTTTGTTTCCACGTTCCGTAGGCGCCCTGATTCGCGGCGCGCTCGATTTCATCGCCGGGCTTACAAAGCTCGGCGATCGGCGGGCGCGCTGACAAATAGCCGCCGCGTCGCAAAAAACCCGCTATACGCGCCAGGATATGCTTTTGCGGAGGATGCCCACCATGCAGCCACCCTGCCAATGTTGAGCGTTTGATCCCCAGAATTGCTGCGGTCCGCCGATTATCCT
>JBPYFC010000226.1:0-6227 GCA_051984705.1 Chthoniobacterales bacterium
GGAATGGAGCTGGAAATCTCGAGCGACCTCCCAGTTGGAGCGGGACTATCTAGTTCGGCGGCGTTAGAAGTTTCGACGGCTATGGCAACAAAGGCGATCTTTGATCTGGCGATCGATCCCATGCAACTGGCAAGACTCTGCCAGAAAGCCGAAAACGAATTTGTCGGGGTCCAATGTGGATTACTCGACCACGTTTCTTCTGTATTCGGCAAGGCGGACTCCTTGATCTTAATCGACTTCCAAACGTTGACAGTCGAAACAGTACCGCTGCCGGAACATCTGGATCTTCTCCTCTTCAATTCGGGTGTTCCTCACGAGCTGGTTGGCGGCGAATACAACGAGCGCCGGCAACAATGTGCCCTTGCCGCAAAACTGTTGAATGTTTCGACTCTTCGCGAATTGACTCCGGAACAGGTTCGAATTGCTGATCTCGACGACCTTATTCGGCGTCGCGCTCTCCATATTACCGAAGAGAACGAACGAGTTGTTCAAGGCGTTGCTGCTCTGCGATCCGGTCATATCGAGCGATTTGGAGAGTTGATGTTTGCTTCACACGAAAGCTCCAAGATTAATTTTGAAAACAGCACACGCTATCTGGACACGCTGGTGGACCTGGCGAAAGGCCTGCCGGGTGTATTCGGCGCCCGGCTTACTGGTGGCGGCTTTGGTGGCTCAATTGTCTGCCTAATTCAGCCAGAGCACGCGCCTGAGATCATCGAAACGGTTTCAAAACGTTACCATGAGCTCACCGGCGCGACCTGTTCACCGATCTTGACCGAGCCGTCACAAGGCGCACGCGTCGTGTAGCTCCCGAGCGCTCTGCGGCAGGCTATGCACGACCCGTACGGGCGCTTTGATACGATGGTCGGTAGCGGTGGCTCCGCGTTGTTGACCAGCGGAACCTGTGTTTTTGCCTCAGCGAAATAAACCAAACGCCGCTGGAAGCGGCCTCAATCCTGTTTTAGTTTAGGCGTCTGCTAAAATGGACAAGAGCTTTAATGCACTGGTGGAAAAGATCCTGGCCACATATCAGGATGTGGGCGGCATCAATAACATTGATGGTTCGAATCTGCCTTCCAAAAGGGCTGTAGCGCAAATCTCGGAAGATTTTCTGCAGATCCTTTTTCCAGGATTTCATGACGAAGACCCGATTCCGAGCGATCAGGTAACGCAAATTACTTCTGCACGAATCAGCAGCATTGCTGAACGGCTGCGTGTTGAGGCGTTTAAGAGTCTGCGTCTGGAAGAACCGGAGTGCCCCAGCAAGCGCGCCGAGCAGATCGTTTTTCACCTGATCCGAGATTTGCCGGCCGTACGGAAAATTCTACAAACAGATGTGGAGGCTGCGTACGAGGGCGACCCCGCGAGCACGAGCTATGACGAGATTATCGTGAGCTATCCTTTCATCGAGGCCATCGCCATTCAAAGGGTCGCCCATATTTTATATAAGCAACACCTTCCTCTGATCCCTCGAATGATGACCGAGTGGGCCCACAGCGGTACAGGCATCGATATCCACCCGGGCGCCGAAATTGGCAGCTCCTTTTTCATTGACCATGGAACCGGGGTTGTCATCGGGGAAACGACTCGGATCGGTTCACACGTAAAGCTTTACCACGGGGTCACTTTAGGAGCGCGAAGCTTCCAGAAGGATAAGCAGGGCCGCATCAAGAAGGGCGGCAAACGCCATCCAAATGTTGAAGATTGGGTAACAATTTACCCCAACGCAACAATCCTGGGCGGAGAAACAACCATCGGCGCGCGATCGACAATCGGCGGAAACGTGTTCTTGATGGAAAGTATTCCCGCCTATTCATTGGTGACTAACGAAAAGGCGCAGATCAAGATCGTTTCGAAGAAAACCAGGAACTCGAGCGGACCCAGTCAGAATTCACAACACCAAATTCAGAACCCGGAGAGCGGCCACGCAGAAGCGCGACGGGATTGAAATAAGCCAGCGGGCGCGAACCGACGAGATCTCCTATCTCCTGTATTCTGACTCCTAACTCCTCTTCCTAGAACACTTCTTCTTCGGCGTGAAGTCCAGAATCCTCTCGGATTGATCGGAGGCGGCGACGCACCCCCAGTTTCGACCGCGGACCGTTCACCAGGTCTGCTACAACGACAACCACCGCGGGAAGCGTGGTTGCCACCGCTAACGACAAGAGACCGATCGCCGCCAGGCTCTTCTTGTTCCCTTCGATTCGATCGGCCAGCAGAATCCCGATCCCGCAGCCGATCGCGGCCTGAGAAATCGCCAGGAGGGTCGCGGAAGGAAGCGGAAGTGCAACAGACCTGGGAGAATGCTCAATCGTCATAAAAATCTATTACTCAGTTGAGAGACTAATCGTAAGTCTCTATATAGAAAAAGACTGGGACAAACTTTTCGTACAAACACTTTGTTCTCAGCCGACAAAATATCGAGATTCAAACGATGTCGAATCCTTTTTATGTGTTGGTTTTAGCAGGAGGCAGCGGCGAGCGTTTTTGGCCACTGAGCCGGAAGACAACTCCGAAACAATTATTACGACTGTTCGATTCCAAAACCCTTCTGGAAGAGACTGTGGAGCGCCTCCACGGATTTGTTTCGCCTGAGAATATTCTGATTCTAACCAATCAGGAACAGGAAGCGACAGTTCGAAAAGTCCTTCCCGGTCATCCTGAGAACAACATTGTCGCTGAACCGGCCAAACGCGACACGGCCGCCGCGATCGCGCTTGGCGTGGGCTTGATCGCCTCCCGCAATCCCACTGCAACAATGGCAGTCCTGCCAGCGGACCATCGGATTGCCGATAAGTCTGCGTTTCAAGCCGATCTGAAGAGCGCAGCAGAAACGGCTGAACGTTTGGGTGATCTCGTCACCATCGGCATCACTCCGACCTGGGCCTGTCCCGGCTATGGGTACATCGAGCGAGGAAACCAGTTAAAAGACTCCGGTTTCTTTGAGGTAGTCCGTTTCCGCGAAAAACCCAATCCAGATCTGGCCGAAGCTTTCGTGCGAAGCGGAAACTTTTACTGGAATGCCGGAATGTTTATTTGGTCCGTGAACTCTATTTTGACCGAGTTCAACCGGCATGCGCCTGACTTGGCCAAATTTGTTTCTGCCATTCACCATTCGCGTGACAAGAAAACAGTGTTGGAAGAGCGATTTTCGAGTTTGCCCAAGATCTCGATCGATTATGCCATCATGGAAAAGGCAACCCGGGTCCTGGTTAAACCAGCCACATTTGATTGGGACGATGTCGGCAGCTGGACTGCCGTCGCAAAATATATCAAACGGTTGCCGAACGATAACTCTGTAAACTGTCCGGTAACTTTAGAAGCTTCGTCGGGTAATATAGTGTTCTCCGATCAGAAGACCCATATCGCGCTGCTCGGAGTAAATGATCTTGTCGTAGTTCAAGCCAAGGACGCGGTTCTGGTCTGCCACCGACACGACGTCGAAAAGATCAAAAAAATAGTCGCCTCTATCCCGAAGAAGTTGCAGTGATTTATGCGCTGGCTCGGAATCGACTACGGGGATAAGCGCATCGGCTTGGCTATTTCCGACGAAACAGAAACATTCGCATCCCCCTATCGAACACTCTCGGTGGACCAAAACCTATTGCCTGAATTGCAACAGATCTCGGAGCGCGAGCGGATTGGCGGCATCGTGCTCGGACTTCCCAAGAACATGGACGGGACGCTTGGTCCAGCCGCTGCGAAGGCTCAAGCATTCGGCAAGAAGCTCGAAGTTGCGCTACCGTCGACAAAAATAGTTTCCTGGGATGAGCGCTTGACGACGATCGAAGCACAACGCGCTCTACATGCGGCGGGTAAAAACGTGAAACAGAGCAGGAAAATTATCGATCAGGTCGCAGCCCAGATCCTGCTGCAATCTTATCTAGATAGTCTTCAATTGAGGCCAGGGTAGGGTTTGCGCTCGTGCGCGAACTGAACCCACGACCAGCCATCCACTCCCCTACCGCAACGATGGCGGTACGAAAAGATAGACAACATGGGCGCGGTACGAAACACCTCTCGGTTAAAGCTGACTCTCGCCTACGATGGGCGCCCGTTTAGTGGCTGGCAGAGCCAGCCGAACAAGAACGGGGTGCAGGATCATTTGAAGAAAGCTTTTCAAAACATCGTATCTGCGTCCGTTGTTGTGCATGGAGCTGGGCGCACCGATGCAGGCGTGCACGCCTTAGGCCAGGTCGCCCACGTAGACGTGCCATCGGAAAGATTCGTCCTTGCCACGTGGATCGCCGCTCTGAATGCTAATCTGCCTCCCGAGATTCGTGTCATGCGCTGCCAGTTCGCGTCGCGGAATTTCCATGCTTGGTATTCGGCTACCGGCAAAACATACCGATACCGCCTTTGGAGCAATCCTATCCTGCAACCCCTTGAAATAGGGCGCTGTTGGCACCTTCCTTTTCGCATCGATCGAGAGCTTTTATCCGAAGCGGCGGCTCGATTCGTCGGCTCTCACGACTTTGCTTCGTTTTCGGCGAGCCGGGGCAAACCGGATGAGAACACGATTCGCACCATTCAGCGGCTCGACGTGCGCGCTGCAAAGGACTTGATTAGACTTGATCTGGAAGGAACCGGATTTCTTTATCGCATGGTCCGGATGCTAGTCGGCAGCATGGTTCGGGTGGCATCCGGAAAGGAAAATCTGGCGTGGATCGACGATCTTTTGAGGCATCCGGCCATCGGAAAATCAGGCTACACCGCACCGGCGGAAGGCCTGTATTTGCTGAAAGTGAAGTATTAGTGAGGCACCGTGGCCGCTAATCGGCCACAGCTATGCCGGGGCACTATTAGTCACAGAGGTCCTGTTGCACGATTGCAAGGGTTGCGGCTACTTGCCTTGCTGCGGCTGCTGCAATAGAAAGCCTCTCAGGTCTTTTTCAATAATCTTCGGATCAAGACTCTGATAGTCTGTCGTCAAATAACTTGGCATGATCGCCGCCTCATTTATTGGGTTGGTAGAACCGAGGCTGATCGTCACGCCGCGAGCAACCTGAATCGGTTTAGGCGGCGGATGTTCCTTTCGTTTCTTAGCGGCATCAATCTGTTCCTGCTGCTGGCGACGCAACTCCTTCTCCATCATCGCCTCGCCTTTGGTCGGAGGGGCTTCCGTACTAAACGGCTTTGATTCGCCGATCACCGTGAGAGCAGGTAACGACATGGCGTTCGCCAATGATTTCGAATATTTGGCGCGATCAGCTGGTTTCAGATCGGAAAAGGCAACCTGGAATTCGCCTTCCCTGCTCCGAAAACCGATCGCGGAAGAACTCCGGCTAAGGATTTCGATGTCGTGGAACGTCACTCCGTTTGCCGTGCTGAGGTCTTCTGCAAAGCCAATTGCCGGAGCCAATGAAAAGAAACCAAGCAGCGCAACAACTCGAAAAATCATAGAGCGATGAGCCTATCTTAGCTCGCGATTGGTGATTGGCGAGCAGAGATTAGCTTGGTCACCGGATGGGTGCGCCAAAAAGTGTCTTGCTGAGCGAGGTTGTGGAGCCGCGATTGCCGCCTGTCAGAGTCCCGTCTGCTATCGGAGGCCGCGCCTGGGCAATCTGCCGATAGTGTAACCGGCGCATATTTTGCATCGGTAGGATGTAAAAGTCGCAATTTTCACAGTTTGGCCTTTGGCCGGAGACCCCACCAGGCAGGAGCTAGCCCGTTCGGATTATTGGGGCTTTCCCTAAAATCCGCCAATTCATCACAAAGCATTGTGATCAGAATCTACCTTCAATTGTTAGCACTATCCGTCACTGGTATCGTGGCGTCCTCGCCTATTTTTACTGCTTGGCAGATCACCACAAACCAAGAACGAAAATCGCGTTTTGGGTTGGTAAATACCAACATTTATCGAGTTTTTAAGAACACCAAGTACATCAACTTCCGCGACATCACCCGTGGCAGCAACGGCACCTACAACTGCAAGCCGAATTACGATGACGCCACTGGAATTGGTTCTCCCAAAGGGAACAGTTTAAGTAAGGCTTTATAAACTAGCGAAATGCCTCACGGGACGCGAAAGCGTCCCGGAGGCCAGATAATTTCTTGTCGTTGTCGCAAGGGTGGTCACTTTGGTTTTGTCCACTGCCCCAATGCATTGACCAATTGCTCGCTCAATGGAGTCGATCGATGCGTCTTTTCATCAATGAGAACAATCGTTGATTCGGCCGTTGCAGCGCACTTTCCGTTATGAAAGATCGCTTGAGAAAGCGTAAACG
>JBPYFC010000227.1:0-3460 GCA_051984705.1 Chthoniobacterales bacterium
GGTAGAGTTCGTCGGACGGGGAGACATGAGCCGCGGCGGGCTGCTACTCCGGAGCGCACTAGCCAACCAGGTCCTGACCCATGTTCCTATTGCAGGCGCTGTGCGCCATGGCCGCCGCCCACCGAAGCTGGTACCGCAAGCTCGAGTGACTGTATCCCAGAATCCGAGTTTCAATCGTGAGTTTTGAGGCTTGATTCATCGAACGACCAAAATCGGAAGGATGAAAATGCCGATGGGGGCCCAGAACAGCGCGACACAAACCGGCTTCGCGAGATCTGTCATGATCTGCGCAGACCGCTGAATACCATTTTGGGTTGGACCTATGTTTTGAGGAACTCGAATCCGTCAAAAGAATCGCTTGCTGAAGGACTGGAAGCTATCGAGCGCAACGCGACGAGACCAAGCGAAAAATATCGAGGAGTTCTTACGCTCGGTTTCGGAGTGATAGGGCCAATCCTCAGTATTGATCACCGCCAATGGCGGATGAAGCTGGAAGCTTCGGTGGGTTTGCCAACTCTTCCAAGATAAGTACAGACCCCACTCAGGTCTGCGTGCTTAACACAGCTCCGCGCACTCGTGCGCAATTTGCCAATCCTCTCGTGCACGGATGATCAGCGCTCGCACCTTTGAGCGCGCCGAAGCAATATCAGCGTCAGCAGGCGAGGCTGCGTTTTGCTTCTGGTCTAATTCCAGTCCGAGAAATTCGAATGCCTCACATGCTGCTTTTCGGATCACCGGCTCATCTTCAGCGATGCGATCCGTGAAAACGAGCGCATCCACGCCGCCGAGACTTGCGATCATACTGCCAATACCGGCGCGCAGCCTGTGAATAAAGACGTCGAGGGCCAGCATAGCCCGCATATTCCCTTTGGTTGCCGCGGATAAGATTGCTCGGGTGTCACCGGGAAGGCCCGATAACCCTGCTAATCCCGATTTCAAATTGAGGATCGATTCGAGTTCCTCGGCGCGGGCACCATTTTGGAGCAGGTAAATCAAAATTCCCGGATCAACCGATCCTGATGCAGTACACATCGCAATCCCCTCAAGCGGTGTAAAACCCATTGTAGTGTCGACGCTTTTGCCTCCGACAGTTGCCGCCAGAGAGCAGCTCCGGCCCAAATGACAGAGAACCAGACGAAGCGTGGAGTCTTTTTGCCGGTGAAGCAGCTGCTCAGCACGGCGGCTCGCGTATCGGAAGCTAGTCCCATGGAAGCCATAGCGCCGAATCCCGCTTTTGACCCAGGAATACGGGCCAGCATAGGTGGCGGCATAGTTGGGAACCGATCTATGAAAGGCTGTATCAAATACAGCCACTTGCGGCACGCTTTCCCCAAAAATTGCGCGAGCGCAACAGATCCCAGCCAAGTTACGGGTATTTTGCGAATGGGACAACGGCGACAACTGTTCGATGCTTCGCTCAACATTTGCGTCAATCTTTGTCGCTCGCGCAAATTCCGAGGCGCCATGTACGACGCGGTGCCCAATCACATTCACTGCGCCTGCATTTTCCAAAACTTGGCCTTCCCGACTCCAGAGCGCGTTAGTCAGTATTTTTAGTCGCTCCTGCAGAGGAATCTTTGCTGACAGGTACCGCTCGAACCGTCTGCCGCCGGCGGTGATCCTTATGAGGAGCTTTCCAGGAGGCTGATTCGGCTCCGTCGCATCGACTTTCCCGTACCAAGCCGGATCGGAAGGTTCGTTACTGAGAGAAGAAAATAGCGACAGTCTCTGGCTCGCGGTCCCAATATTATAGATAAGCAGATTCGATACCGCGCTCATTCACCGACCATCATTACAACCGTCCAAGAACGGCAAGGATCAAAACAATTACGAGAATTAAACCGAGTCCCCCCTGAAGGGTAATAACCCCAGCCTCGGCTATATGGCCAGCTACGTAACGCGCCGATTAGCAACAGGATAACAATTATCAGCAAAATCGTGCTCATGACTTTCCAAATTTCAGTAATAGTTCGCATACGGCGGCGTTGCTGGATCGAACCTGGCCGCCGCAACTCTTCTGGCCACGCACATCCGGTTATCGCCTGGCAATCGATCTGTTGATGCGTGTTAGCTGGGTCTAACGAGCGGAGTGCCACTCGGACAGGGGTGATCTCTCATGTCGATCGAGCAAAAAAACAAGACCTCCCTAGCAGATCTCAACCATAAGCTTCGCACACCTCTCAATGCGATCTTGGGATGGATTTATGTGTTGCGGCACGGCTCTCCAGATCCCGATTTGCTCCACGATGGACTCGATGCCATCGAGCGAAACGTGAGGAGCCAGGTACAAATCCTCGATGACCTGATAGTAAAACCAGAAAACTCGGACTCCAGAACGGGCAACGAGAAAGAGCGTGCCACCCAAGGTCAAACCGCGTTCGAGGAAGACGCCGCGTCTCTTGCAGGGAACTTAGAAAGAAAATTAGAGGGTATTTCTGTCGTCGCGGTCGACGACGATCCCGAAGCGCGAAAGATTCTGAAGGAATTACTGACCCATTGTCGGGCGATCGCGACTATCGTCGCGAGTGCTGGTGAGGCTTTGCGCGCTGTAGAACGGCTTCATCCGGATGTTCTTCTTTGCGATCTCGAAATGCCGGGAACAGACGGATACGACCTGCTCCGCCGTCTCAGATCGCTCGGGCCGGAACGGGGTGGGGATACGCCGGCAGCCGCTTTGACAGCCCATGCCGGGCCAGAAGATCGGACACGCGTGTTGGAAACCGGGTTTCAGTTGCACATACCGAAGCCGGTCAATCCCGCCGAACTGGCAGCAGCAGTCGAGTGCCTCGCCCGATCTGCCTCGCAAAAATAACTGCCCTCGCCCGAAAGAGACGATCCATAGGATGCGAACAGAGTGGAGCGCCACGGCTTTCCTGCCAGCAGAGAATACTCTACCCGAGCTTCGGTCTGCTGCTTCCAACTGCAAAGGCTGCCCTCTATGGAGAAATGCGACGCAGACGGTGTTCGGGAGCGGAAAACAGTCGGCAGAGTTTTTGTTCGTCGGAGAACAACCGGGTGACAAAGAAGACACCGCCGGAAAGCCTTTTGTCGGACCGGCAGGGCGAATCCTTGACCGAGCGCTCCGGCTGGCCGGAATTCAGAGAGAGGCTGTCTACATCACGAACGCGGTCAAGCATTTCAAATGGACGCCAAAAGGAAAACGCAGAATCCACCAAAAGCCATCCGCTCGCGAAATTTTGGCTTGTCGACCTTGGCTACAAGCCGAGATCCAGGCGGTCAAGCCGAGGGCCATCGTATGTCTCGGTGCCACAGCAGCTCAAGCAGTATTGGGTCGACCGACAAAAATTCTTGAGAATCGGGGGAAAGCGCTTTCGTCCGATATCTGCCAACGCGTGTTTGTTACCGTGCACCCGTCGGCTCTGTTGCGAATTCAAGAACCAGATCAGCGTGCGCAAGCGATGGAACAATTCGTTGCTGATCTAGCGAACGTTCTCGGCTG
>JBPYFC010000228.1:0-5960 GCA_051984705.1 Chthoniobacterales bacterium
GCCCATAAAAAGCATCGGCGTGTAAGGGTCGAGCAATAAGAGCCCAGAAGCGGCTCGGTAGCTAGCGGGCGAAACTATCTGATCCAAGCGGTCGCCTCGCGCGCGGTTTCCAACTTGGTCGTGATTCGAAATGCAGTGGACGAAGCGTTGGGGAGCGATGTCGTCGGCCGGCGTCCCCCGAGGGATGCCGTCCTTCTGCAGTTCACCCGTGAAAAGCCACCCGACGCGCAGTGTTTTGAGCAATTCCTCCATGGTCCCTTTGAAGTAGCCCATGTATCCTTCGTCTTCGCGAGTCATCTGGACTCGCACGACATGATGAAAATCGTCCGCCCACACTCCGTCACATCCATAACCGCCTTCGTTTCTTGGCAGGACGATTTTCCTATCGTTGCGCGGGTCCTCACAGATTACGAATCTTCCCAGAGCCTGAACTTGTTCAGCGATTTCCTGGATCAGATGCTTGGGAGAATCGTCTGGAATAGCCTGGGTCGCATCGAGCCGGAATCCATCAAGGTGGAATTCTTTTATCCAATAAACCGGATTCTGGCTGAAGAGATCTCTAACTGGTCTTGAGTCCGGTGAGTCCAGGTTAAAGGCGTCGCCCCACGGCGTGTGGCGAGACGGATTGAAATATCGGTCCGAGTACGCTCCGAGATAATTCCCGTCTGGCCCGAGGTGATTGTAAACAACGTCCAGAATTACTGCCAGACCCGCTTTATGTGCCGCATCGACCAATGCCCGAAGATCGTCGGGAGTACCATAGGCCCGAGATGGTGCATACAAAGAGACACCATCGTAACCCCAGTTGCGATCGCCGGGAAAGTCCGCGATTGGCATGAGCTCAATTGCGGTCGCACCCAGCTTCAGGAGATGTTCAAACCGCGAGATGATCGCTCGAAACGACCCTTCCTGGGTGAATGTCCCGACATGTAGTTCGTAAATGACCAAGTCTGAGATGGCCGGCGGTCTCCACGACTGGTCGGTCCACTCGAACTGGTTGGGATCGATCACTTGCGATGATCCATGTACGCCCTCAGGTTGAAAGCGTGACGCAGGGTCAGGCAGCAACTCGCCATTGATCCGATATTTATAACGGGTGTTGGCACTCGCTTCGGCATCGATAACGCCGGCATAGCCCAAAGTGTCTCGTCCCAGCGGCAGTTCGCGGCTTGGTTTACCCTGCGAATCAAGAATTGCGACGGAGAGGTTCTTTTTTCCTGTAACCCAAGTTCGAAAAGAGACGCCATCGGGTGTGATTTCTGCACCTTGCGAAAATGATCGGTTCTTCATGTTGATCGATGTTTCCAGTGACGGATTACCAACGGTCAGACTTCGGTTGATGCGGTTGGTACCTTCGACGGGATCTTTCCTTCTTTGGTTGTCCACGACGGCTCCCGCGCTAGCGCCTCTTCACCAGCCGAGAGCCGCAGCAAAACAAGACTTCGTTCGATCAATTCAACTTCGTCTCCCGCCGCGGTTTCGGTTTTCGTCGTAACGAATCCGGACTCCTCTTTGGTATCCAAGATTAGTTCCCATCGAATCTCTTCGCGCCCCGGCAGAATAAATGTCAGAGGTTCATGGTGGGCGTTATACAGCCAAAGAAATGTATCGTCGCGGACCGGTTCCCCCTGGGTATCGCGTACGTCGATGGTCGAACCGCTTACAAGCATACTGATGCTCCTGGCAAAACCGGCTTTCCAGCTCTCTTCGTTCATTTCGGCGCCGGCTGGGTCGAACCACATGATATCTTTCACATCGGAACCGCGAATTCGTCGCCCGAGGAAATATTTTGGCCGTCTGAATACCGGGTGCTCCTTGCGGAACTCGATCAGTCGCCGCGTGAAGTCGAAGAATGCTTTCCCCTCTTTACTCCAATTCCAATCGAACCAATTGAGCTCGTTGTCCTGGCAATAGGTGTTGTTGTTTCCTTTTTGGGTGCGACCGAACTCATCGCCAGCATTGATCATTGGCACGCCGAGGGAAAGCAGGAGTGTCGCCATAAAATTTCGGCGTTGTCGACGGCGCAGCGCGTTGATTGCGGCATCCTTCGTTTCGCCTTCCGCCCCGCAATTCCATGAATTGTTACTATTGTCGCCATCGCGGTTTTCTTCGCCGTTCGCTTCGTTGTGCTTCTCGTTATAACTGACGAGATCGTTCATAGTGAATCCATCATGGGCGGTGACGAAGTTGATGCTCGCGTAGGGGCGTTTCCCCTGGTGCTCGTAGAGGTCGGGGCTCCCCGTAATCCTGTATGCAAGCTCTGCCAGCGTGTCAGAGTCGCCTTTCCAGTAGCGGCGAACGCAGTCACGGTATTTCCCATTCCACTCCGACCATGGCATCGGGAATCCGCCTACCATATAGCCGCCTTCGCCGACATCCCAAGGTTCTGCGATCAGCTTGACTTCCGAGATAACCGGATCCTGCAGAACGATATCGAAAAATCCGCTGTCGCGCGCGACCAGATGATCCTCCCGGCCGAGCGTAGAGGCGAGATCGAACCGAAACCCGTCAATATGCATTTCTGTGACCCAGTAGCGCAAACTATCCATGATGAGTTGGAGAACATACGCGTTGCGAGTATTGGGCGTGTTTCCGCACCCGGTATAGTCCATGTAGAAGCGGCGTTCGTTTAGGACTAGGCGGTAGTAAGCCGTGTTATCAATTCCTTTGAACGCAAGCGTTGGACCTAAATGGTTGCCTTCGGCGGTGTGGTTGTAAACGACATCCAGGATCACTTCCAGGCCGGCCCGATGCAGTTCGCGAACCATTTCCTTGAACTCCACAACTTGAGCTCCGGTAACTCCTTTGCTCGAGTAACTGCTTTCGGGCGCGAAAAAACCGATCGAGTTGTATCCCCAATAATTGGTCAGGCCCCTGTCCTCAAGAATACTGTCATCGACATGTTCATGCACAGGAAGAAGCTCAATGCTGGTAACCCCGAGCTTCTTGAAATACTTGATTGCCTCCGGTGAGGCCAAACCGGCATAAGTACCGCGCAAAGGCTCTGGAACCTTCTCCCAGAGCTTGCTGAACCCTTTTACGTGCACCTCATAAATGACTGCCTCATGTAGCGGAATGTTGGGCCGCTTCTCTCTGCTCCAGTCAAAGGCCGTATCTACCACCACACATTTTGGCGTTGACCCTGCGTTATCCTGAAAATCGCGTTTAAGGTCACCGTCCGGTCCGCCCAGAGGATAGCCGAACATCTCTGGTCCCCACTTTATCTTGCCAGCGATCGCTTTTGCGTAGGGATCCATCAACATCTTGGATGCGTTGAAGCGATGCCCGTTCTGCGGCTCGTACGCGCCATAAACGCGATAGCCGTAAAGCTGTCCCGGGCGTATCTCGGGTAAGAACAGGTGCCAGACATGGTTGGTTCTCTCCGTCATCCGGACCCGAATGATTTCGCGTTCTGCATCAGGGTTATCGAACAAACAGAGATCGACTCCGGTCGCATTCTCTGAATACAAGGCGAAATTCACGCCATCGTTCATCCAGGTTGCGCCCAAAGGGTAGGGGCTGCCTCTCCAGACCCGTACTTTGTTCATAGTTACCCCTAAGGTAGCAGGATAATGGAGGATTCAAGGCCTCAGGGTTCCGGGTTCCGCGCACGCTTTCAGAGCTGCCCCACGCTCAAAGACCGGGAGCCCCGGAACTCGGAGCCCGAAACCCGAAACCCGGAACGCCATCGACTTTCTCGTAACGCAATGCTTCAGTTCCACACTATTCCCAAATCATGAATTTTCTTACATGGATCGCTGTGACTTGGATCGGGGAACGACACCGGTTCCTTGGTCTTGACTGGAGTTATCTCGTTATCCTCGGTTTTATCGGGCAGTTCGTTTTCGGCGCGCGATTCTTGGTTCAATGGATCGTTTCCGAGAAAAAAAAGCGAAGCGTCGTCCCGCTCTCCTTCTGGTACTTGAGCATATTAGGTGGAGTATTGCTTGGGCTTTACTTCGCCTTTAGGCGCGATCCGGTGGGACTTGCCGGTCAACTTTTCGGGACGTTTGTATACGTCAGAAATCTCAGCATCATTCGGAAGAGCCGTCAGGCCTATGGGCGAAGTGAACCGGCTCCGGAGCCTTAGAACGCGTTTTCAGGCACGCGCGTTATCCAAAGGTCGAATCGAAAAACCGATAACCGCGGACTGAAGGCCCACTTGAGTCCAAGCCGTCTTCGGTCCATTCTCTGCCATAAAGAATGAAGCGTGTCCTGATCATGTCTACGAGCGCTGGCACGGGTCACCTGAAGGCGGGCGAGGCGCTGACCAAGGCGTTCGAGGCCAACCCGGACGTTGGCGAAGTCGTGCATAGCGACGCGTTACATTTCACTAATAAGCTGTTCCGCGATTTCTATTCCAAGCTGTACACACGATTGGTCCAAGACGCCCCCGAGTTCCTGGGATGGTGGTACAAGCAGAGCGATGAACCGTGGAAAACTGACGGCATGCGGTTGATGCTCGATCGCCTCAACACCGGTCCACTCGTGAAATTCATCCGGCAGTTCGATCCGCATATCACTGTCTGCACCCATTTCATGCCGGCAGGCATCATATCGCATTTGATCGCTAAGAAGCTGCTGGATGCGCATTTATCGATTGTCGTAACTGACCTGGATTTTCACGCGATGTGGTTGTCGCGAATGTTTCATCGATATTTTGTCGCAATTGAGGAAACGCGTGTCCATCTCGAGGAATTGGGTCTGCCTAAAGAGAGAATCACAGTCTCGGGTATTCCAATTGACCCTGAATTTTCCGTTCCGGTCGATGTCGTTGCGATGCGACGCAGGCACCGCCTCCATCCTACGTTGCCAACGTTACTCTTGTCTGCCGGCGCCTTAGGCGTTGGACCGGCGGAGTTCGTAGTTCGCCGATTGAAGAATCTTCGAAACCGGGCGCAAACGATCGTAGCTTGCGGAAGGAGCGGAGAGATGCGCCGACGCGTTGTTCAAGCGATTGGCGAGGAAAACGAGAATTTCAAAGTGATCGGATACACTGATCGAATGGCAGATTTTATGAGGATTTCCGACCTGTATATCGGCAAACCTGGCGGGATGACCACGGCGGAAGCCCTTGCTGCGGGTTTACCGATGGTAATCGTGAGTCCAATCCCAGGGCAGGAAGAGAGGAATAGCGATCATCTTCTGGAAGACGGTGTAGCGGTGAAATGCAACGAGATGACGACGGTAGCGTTTAAGATCGACTGCTTGCTCAGCAATCCGGACCGATTGCGGATCATGAAATACAAGGCTCTCGCCTTAAGCAAGCCGGATGCGGCGCGGATCATCGTGGAAACCCTTGTGGCCGACAATTTGCCGCCGCTCGAAGTCACCGATCATCACGCGGAAGCAATGATATTAGCTGCCGCAAGGGAACGCGAAAAAGCTCGCTATGACTGATTTTCTGTGGGGTGTCGCGACCTCGGCTTATCAATCCGAAGGTGGATACAATGGCCCTGGGCAACCGCAGACCAATTGGGCTGTTGCTGAACGCCGGAAGGAAGTGGTGCCCAGCGGTGTTGCCGCCGATTTCTGGAATTGCTATTCCGAGGATTTTGCTCGGTGTCGCGAAATAGGCGTGAACACATTCCGGCTGGGAATTGAGTGGAGCCGTGTTCAACCGGTTTTTACTGATGCTGATGGACCACCTCCATCGTTTGATCGCCGAGCCCTGGATCATTATACGGAGATTATTGCTGAGTGCCGGCGGAACGGTCTCGAGCCGATTGTCACGCTGCATCACTTTGTGCATCCCTCCTGGCTTGGCAGCGATCCTTGGCTGGACGTTGGGATGGTTGACCATTTCTGCCGATACGTTCGAGCAGCGATCACACATGTGAATCGCGGGCTAACCGACCGACATGGGCTGGCACCGGTGCGCTACTTCATTACCATTAACGAGCCGAACATGCTGGTGCTAAACACCTATTTCGGAACCCAGTTTCCCGGCCGGCACAAGA
>JBPYFC010000229.1:0-7336 GCA_051984705.1 Chthoniobacterales bacterium
TAGGCCGTGCCGCCGAACGGGTTTTCTCCCTTCTGGTGCTTAATCAGCGGCGCTTGACGTTGTAGATTCCGAAAGGCAACTTCGAATCTGGGTTTGAAGATCCAGGATGGGCTTCACTCAATATGAAAAAACTACATCTATTAACCGCGTTCTCAGCCTTTTTGTTAGCTCAGTCCGCTTTGGCTGATGTTTACGTTATTGATAAAGTCCATTCGACCATGGGCTTTCAGGTCCGACACCTTTTCTCCAAAGTGCCTGGCAAGTTTGACGATTTTTCTGGCCAGGTTCAGTTCGATGAGGCTGATCCGGAAAAGTCATCGGTACAAGTGAATATCAAGGCCGCCAGCATCGATACGGCAAACGAACAAAGGGATAAAGATCTACGGTCTCAAAACTTTTTCGATGCGGCCAAATACCCGGAAATCACCTTCAAAAGCAAATCCGTGAAAAAGACCGGCGATAGTACAGCCGATATCACTGGCGACCTGACGATGCATGGGGTCACTAAGGAAGTCGTTTTGAAAGCGGAGTTGCTCGGTAAAGGTGCCGGCATGCAAGGAAAGACGGTCAGCGGTTGGGAAGCTACTACCGCACTGAAGCGCTCTGACTTCGGCCTCTCCTGGAACAAGGCGATCGAAGGCACACAGATCGTCGGCGATGACGTCCAGATCGATCTCCGCGTCGAAGCAGACAAGAAATAGAAAAACGAGTGCGAGCCCGGATCGACTCGCATCGGCACTCACCCAGACCGGCACTCACACTCGCACTCACACTCATCTCAATGTCCGACCGCATCCTCAGCGCGCAGGAAGTTCAGCGGATTGAGCGCTCGGCCTTCAGTCAGGGTGTCGATGCGGAGACTTTAATGGATCAAGCCGGCCTCGGCATCGCCAACGCGATCCTTGGCCTTGAGCGCAAACCCGGTGTGTGCCTGGCCTATCTTGGCAAAGGCAATAACGCGGGCGACGCACTAGTTGCCTGCGCCGCGCTTTCACAGGCTGGCTGGGAAATCTGGATCCGAAAAACATCCCCTGAACTTCAGCCGCTTCCAGCAAAGAAATTGCAGGGACTTAAGCCGGTCACTGTTGATGATCCGCTCCGCAAACTTCATGAATCCAAACCGAGGATCATTCTAGACGGCATCCTTGGACTCGGCTCGCGACCGCAATTAGGTCCCGCGTTGGCGGCCGATACAAAAGAGTTGAACATGGTTCGCGACGAATCGGGTGCCAACACCTATGCGATCGATTTACCGACGGGAGCAGGCGAGGATGGCGTCGATCCGGACGCGGTGGTCGCCGATGTCACGGTAACAATTGGGTTCCCGAAGAAGGCTCTGGTCCAGGATGACGCCACCCGGTTTGTTGGCAGAATACTGGTGGTAGATCTGGAAGATCTTTCCAATCGCGCGGGCGCGGCAGCGGCTCAACCGATACTATCAGGGCCGGTCAATCTGCGACACCTCGTTTCTCGTCGCCCTTTCGATTCGCACAAAGGGAATATGGGGCGAGTCGGAATCGTCGCAGGATCGCGTGGTTTGGTGGGAGCTGCGGTTATGTCGGCGGAAGCAGCTGCCCGCGCAGGTGCTGGGCTGACTTACCTGTATGTTCCCGAAGAGATCTACCCGTTCATCGTTACAAAGGTAACACCAGAGGTCATGGTAAAACCGGTCGACGATCTTCGATCTGTATTAGGTGACCGCCTGGACGCGATTGGCCTCGGGCCCGGCTCCGGACATAGTCGCACCGAAGAGGCGCTCGAGATTATCTCTAAATTTGCAGGCCCAATGGTCGTGGATGCCGACGCGTTGAATATGTTGGCGGGTCACACCGACTGTCTAAAGAGCTGCGCTGGCGCTCGACTCCTTACACCGCACCCCGGTGAGATGGCTCGAATCTGGGAAACGAAAAACAAAAGCCGTTCGCAGATCGTCCTGGAGTTTACAAATGAATATTCGGTGGCCTTGTTGCTTAAGGGAGCTCGAACTCTCGTCGGCCAAAGCGGCAAACCACTTGCTTTCAATTCTACCGGGACTCCCGGCTTGGCGACCGGTGGATCGGGAGACGTATTGACCGGCGTTTGTTCGGCGTTGCTCGGGAGAGGAATCGCCGAGTATGACGCTGGGCGGCTCGGGGCATGGCTCTGCGGCCGGGCTGCAGAACTTGCGGTCGCCGATTCATCCGAAGAATCGATGCTTCCGACCGATCTTTTTCGATATTTCGGTCAGGCTTTTCGCCAGGCGCGAAAAAGATAGAGGTGGCTGCGCCCACGAAGTCACAATTTACCGCGCGTTTCCGCCGATGCGGGTGCGGGCGGGTTGTGGTTTTCCAGCCCGTAGGAGTCTTTCAAACGAACCATCGCCGAGAGCTATGACCAGGCTATTCGTCCGGGCGATGCCGGCGCTGTCGGCGGTGTCGGCGTTGACGGCGTTGAGCAACCTACTGCAAATACTTAGCCAGCCGTTCTCTTAGCTCAGCCCTCGCGCGAAACAGGATACTTTTTACTGCCGGTACCGTCGTCCCCATCACTTTTGCGATTTCTTCATACGGCATTTCTTCATACCGGCGAAGGACGATCGCGAGGCGCTGCGTCTCTGGGAGTTTGTTGATAGCGTCCTGGATCGCTATTTGAAGCTCGCTATCAAGCAGAACCTGATCAGGTTCCTTTTCCGAGCGTTCGACCGGCTCAGGAATCTCCTCTACCCGGTTAGCGAAATGACGTTTACGTCTCAGTTCATTGAAAACCAGGTTTCGTGTGATTCGAAACAACCACGTCGTAAATTTCGCTGTCGGTTTATAGCGTGTGGCAGATTTCCAGATCCGGATGAATACCTGCTGCGCCAGATCTTCCGCTTCCGCATCGGAGCCGAGCATCTTCGTGATCGTTCCAACCACCCGAGACTGATGGGCTTCGACTAGCAGGCGGAATGCCTCCATATCGCCATCCCGGATGCGGGCCATCCACTCGATTTCAGGTTCAGGAGATTCCGGAGAAGGCATGAATGGATCTACCGTTAATACAGTCACGGCATGGCTCATCGTATCCTCTACAACACATGCGATGGAAGAGAGTTGCTGGCAAAGTCTCGTCCACCTTCGCCAACGTGCTCCGTAGCTTTAGCGCAGCAGGAGGCTACGGTGGACAGGTCCACCTTCGAGTTGGCGAAGGAGAAGTCCTCGCGAGCTTGATGGAAGGATTGTCCTGTGTCAGGTTCAATTTGTGAAAAATTTCACAAGTTCTCGCCTTTTCCCTCAGGCGCTGCGACCAATTTATGAAAAGGTCGTGGCTGAGCAGCGGATCAACGACGACGAAGCAGCCCAATTGTACCGTTCCACTGATATCAATGCACTGGGATTGATCGCGAATGTTGTCCGCGAGCGCAAAAATGGGAATCGCGCAACCTACTTGCTGAATCGATACATTAATTACTCCAATATTTGCATTCTCTCGTGCCAGTTCTGTGCCTTCGGCGCGCGCAAGCGCGATCCTCACGCCTTCGAAATGGCGATTCCCGAGATTATCGAGACCACGCGCAAATCTCTTAAACAGGGAATTACCGAGGTACACATGGTTGGCGGGCTGCATCCCACGTTACCCGGCCAATGGTATCTCGAGCTGTTGCGAAACCTTCGCGCGTTGGAGCCGAACCTCCATATCAAAGCGTTTACAGCGATCGAAATCCGGCATTTGGCCGAGCGGATGTTCAAGCTGCCAATTGCTGAAACGCTTCAAATACTGCGGGAAGCAGGGCTGAACTCTTTGACCGGAGGCGGCGCAGAGATCTTCGATCCGATCGTTCGAGATAAGATTTGCAGAGGAAAAGAGACCGCTGAGGAGTGGAAAGACGTTCACCGCATTTGGCATCGGATGGGAGGACGTAGCACTTGCACAATGCTCTTTGGTCACATCGAAACAATCGAGCAGAGGATTGATCATTTGCGACAACTTCGGGAACTGCAGGATGAAACTCGCGGCTTTACCGGTTTTATTCCATACGCCTTCGTTCCGGAGACCACTGAGCTTTCCCACATCCGCGCAGCATCGGGACTTGACCAGCTGCGAAATCTGGCGGTGAGCCGCATTTATCTCGATAATTTCGACCACATCACGGGTTATTGGATCGCAATGACACTTCCGCTTGCTCAGATCTCGCTCAACTACGGGGTGGACGATCTGCATGGCACGCTCATGGAAGAGAAAATCTTTCACATGGCCGGGGCCAAGACACCGCAGGAACAAACGGTGTCAGCGTTGGAACGCACAATCCTGGAAGCCGGTAGAGACCCTGTCCAGCGAGACAGTTATTACCGCCCGATTCGCCGAACGCAGCCGCAAGTGCTCGAGGTAGCCGTGTAGGGCGGCAGAGCTTGTCGCGCCGTAGCCTCCTCTTCGCTGAAGCTACGGAGGACAGGTCGGCGAAGGAGGGCGCCCCTGCGGCCGACCCTCAGCACCTCTTTTGTTGTTTTCCGGCTTGCTGTACAACACTCATTGACGGAATAACGCAAAAATTGCCCAGCCGATATTTCCTGCCCTGTTCACTAGGCAAAATTTGCCGGTCCGAGGCACCCAGCGATCCGTCCATAGAGGTATGAATAACCTAAATATGTGATGACACGCTATTTATAACTAACGTGCGCTATCTGGCATTGAAGTTGCTTTGCACGTTGCACGCCGATGATAGCCGGATCAGAATTAAACACCTTGCCCGATTTCGAAGGGGAAGTCGGGCTTCAAACCACGGACGAGAGCACATTTGAAAAACTTATCGAGGAACATTTGCCACTCGTCCGTTCGATCGTTGATCGGATGCGGCGCAAGTTACCAAGTAAAATTGAGCTCGACGAATTACAAAGCGCCGGTGTGACCGGGCTGGTCGCCGCCGCCAGGAACTATAAACCATCTCAGCAGAGTAGTTTTGCAGGTTACGCCGCCACTCGAATTCGTGGTGCGATTCTCGACGAACTTCGTCGAATGGACTGGATGAGCCGCGCGACCCGCTCCAAGGCGAGGAAGCTCGGCAGCGCTATCTCCAAGCTTGAGCAAGAGAATGGCGGAAACGTTTGCCAGCACTCGCTCTGCGAAGAGCTGCAGATAACCGAAGAAGAACTGGCGGAGTTGCAGGAAGAAGTGCGCCCTGTCCGTTTCGTCTCGCTGGATACCATCGATGATCAGGGTGAAGCGGATGATCAATCGTTGCACGAAATCATTGCGGACGATTCCTGGATCCCGGCGCTGGATGTTCTCGACCGCAAAGAAGTTATGGCGCTGTTGGTCGAGCGGATTGCTCAGTTGCCGGCCACACCAAAGAAAGTTTTGGCCATGTACTACTACGAAGGCATGCGCCTTTCAGAAATCGCGACCTGTTTCGGTCTGACTGAGTCGCGGATCTGCCAAATCCACACCCAAGCGGTCGGGCTGCTCCGCAATTACCTAGAAAATCTCTTAGCCTAAAACCCCACACATCTCGGAATGGAAACACAACTCGATTGGGATCAGCTGGTCGACGCTCTGAGGGGAGAGCTGCAAGAAAAAGGCGATTTGCTGCGCCTGCTGAACCAACAAACAGAGACACTCTATCGGCGCGACCTGGGCGAAAACGAACGCCTGGAAGAACAAATGAGCGCGCAACTGCGCCTGATTTCACGGTGTACCAAACACCGTGAGACGGTGCTGCAGCAAGTCGGTTCAAGATTTCAGTTAGATGACAACCCGTCCGCGAATGACGTGATTCGTCGGTTTCCGGAATATGTTCATCCGTTACTCGAAGCGCTCGTCTCTGAGGTAGATCGCCTCAGTCATCGTGTCGATGAGCGGCTAAAACAGAACCAGGACTTGAAAGAACGGTTTCTTTCTGAAGCGACGGCTTAGCCGTCAGTCGAATGAATCACGAATTTTGCGGAAGTAGCTCCAGAAAGAGTAAGTCTAACCCAGTAAGAGACAAAAGAAACGAAGGCAGTTAGGATGCTTATATTATCCAGAAAGGTAAATGAGGGCATTGTCATCGGTGATAACATTCATATCAAGGTGACAAAAATCGACGGCGATGCTGTAAAGATCGGCATCGACGCTCCCAAAGAAATACCGATTTTCCGTACTGAGATCTATCAGAACGGACGCGTAGCCCGTCCAAAGGCTCCATCGCCGCAAACGGATCTGGTAGACAAATTACCGGCATAGACTCAGTTCCAATCTTCTCTGGGCGAAAGGGCTTTGATGACAATCTGGTAGTGGCTGGAAAAGCCGCTACGTTGCTGTTACCTCCCAGGGTCGCCTCGGCAGTCGATTTTGCGCTTGCACAATGCCGCTGTGCGGCTTGATTCCTAGCCACATCGCGGCATGCGCCGATGTGGCGGAATGGCAGACGCAACGGACTTAAAATCCGTTGGCCCGAAAGGGCCGTGCGGGTTCGAGTCCCGCCATCGGCACAGCTCCCATAGCGGATCGGCGTACGATGGGAACCTCCTGGCTGGCCAAAAATTCCGAAAATTACCGGACAGCCGCCAGACGCTTTGCCCGCTATCTTTTTACCCTCGGACGGCAGCAAACGCGCCAGAAACCCGGTCTCCCTCAATGGCGGCCCATCCCTGGCCGTTGCGCCTACCCCGCTTCGGCGGCATTCTTTCGATCTCAAGATGTTCAACACCAAACGACACTTGAGACATGGAGCCGTCTCTCGGCGGCGGCTCCGGCCAGCAGAACAACAACAACGAGAGCCGAGTCCGGTCGCAGAAGAAGTAGTGCCAGCGACCGCACCGCAGCAGTCAGTTGATCACGCGCCATCCTACGCCCAAGCCCAGTTTGCCCAAGTTACGAATCCCTGTCGGACGAAACTCTAGCCCGGATTATCGCGAGCGATCCGGCGCTCTGGCGATCGCTGCTAGGTTCCTGAGGTTTTACGAATCTTTCCCGAGCCCCCGTTTCCAAGCCTCCAGCGTGGTCGGCTCGACTTTGCGCCCGTTAGGCGGGGCAATTCCGTACTCGGTCAAACAGGTGCAGGAGTGAATCTCGAAGCTTTTGCCCTGACCAAGCGGGATCGGGCGTTTCGTACCGTAGACGGCGGCTCCGCACTCCGGGCAGCGGAACCCGAGATACTTAATCCGGTTCGGGTAGAGGGTGGCCCCGAGCCAGTAATAATCTTTCGTCGGGTTTTCAATAAAGAGGAAGGTGACTCCGTTCCCGTTAACCGTCGAGCCGGTCAACATAGCGGTCTTATCGGCAATCTCGGCCCGGACGATAGAAAGGAGTTCCCGGATCAAGTCGCGGGCCTTCTTTCCGCCCGGAGAGGAAAGCAGCTCGGCTAGGGCGTGCTCGTAGTCGCGCAAGTCGGCCAGATCGG
>JBPYFC010000230.1:0-4375 GCA_051984705.1 Chthoniobacterales bacterium
ACGCTGCGATGGAGGTTTCTATCTTTGATTTCTTGCGCGACGTGCTTTTGCTCGAAAGGTTCAGCAACTTCAACGAAGAAGCTCGCCGCCTTCAGCTGGAGTTCGTGCTCAAATTCCAGCAATGCACCGGCCCGATCATGGCAAAAGGGCTGGAAGACACCGCCTTTTACATTTTCAACCGGTTAGCGGCCCTAAACGAAGTTGGAAGTAATCCAAGACAGTTCGGTATGAGCGCCGAACGTTTTCATGAAAAGAATCGAGCGCGTCTAACTGAAACGCCGCATTCTCTCCTCGCATCGACGAGCCACGACACGAAGCGGAGCGAGGACGCACGCGCCCGTATCGCGGTGCTGAGTGAGATTCCGGATCAATGGCGGGACTGGATCGACGAATGGCGGGAGACTAATAACGATTGCAAAACAGAGATCGACGGCGAACAAGCTCCAAGCGCCAACGAGGAGTATCTCTTCTATCAAACGGTATTAGGTACGTACCCTTTCTCGCTCGACGCAATTGACGGCGCATACATTGAACGCATGCAGCGCTACATGCTGAAAGCTATCAAAGAAGCTAAGGTTAACAGCAGTTGGATTCAGCCAAACGAGAGCTGGGAAAACGCAGCAACTCAATTTGTGGCCAAGACCTTGGACGCGAAACACGCGTTTCTACCGAAACTAGACTCGGCAGCGACCAAGGTTGCGTGGCATGGAGCACTGAATTCGCTTAGCCAGCTTGTTTTGAAGCTCACGGTGCCAGGCGTCCCTGACTTTTATCAGGGAACCGAGCTGTGGGACTTTAGCCTGGTGGATCCTGACAATCGTCGCCCAGTCGATTACGGACAGCGGCAACAACTCCTTTCCGAAATTGAAACTGCTTCAGCCGACAAGCTCTTCTCGTCTTGGCAAGACGGGCGCATCAAGATGTTTATCACCGCCCGCCTGCTGCAGCTGCGTCATCAAATGCCGGGGCTCTTCCGGGAAGGAAACTATTCGTCGATTTATGCCACAGGCGAATTGGCGGACTGTTGTGTCGCGTTCTCGCGTGAGCTCAATTCGAAGAAGGTCCTTGTGGTGGTACCGCGTTACACCACGCGACTCGGCGAGGCCAACAGTGATTTCGACTGGAAAAATACGGAGCTGGTCATTCACGAGACAATCCCGGGCATGCACGAGCTTTTCACAGGAATGACTCTTAAAGCCGGAATTGATGCCTTACCGCTCAAGGAGTTGAAGCGATTCCCTGTCGCTGTGTTTTATTCGAAGTAGAGCTCTGTCGGTGGTAGGGCGAATCCGCCGTTGTTGGATTCGCCCTACCCGGGATAGCCCAAGGTTTGCACCCAACCCTGACTGCTTTTTGTCTTCTGGCTCCCGGCGTTCCCCTCCTGTATCCTCAAATATGCCTCACAACAAAAGGCAACTGTTCCGGCGTTTTCCTTGGCTGGGCCGAGTGGAACAGGAAACTGAAGCATATCCAAAAAATGATCCATATTTGATCGGTGTCTCTGGAGGACTCGATTCGCGCGCGCTTCTCGAGATCCTTTTATTGTTCGGCTTCGGGCGGCTGGTAGTTTGCCACTTGAATCACAATCTCCGCGGTGCTGAAAGCGCCGAGGACGCCCGTTTCGTCAAGCGGCTCGCTCGGGAACGTCATCTCGACTGCTTTTCGGAGCAGCTGCCTGAGCTGCCCGCCAAAGGTTCTCTCGAGAATTCGGCCCGCGAAGCACGACTTCGATTTTTCCAAAAAGCGGCACAAAAGTTTTCCGCCTCGATTGTCTTCCTTGGCCACCACGCGGATGACCAGATCGAAACGTTCCTGTTCAACTTGTTCCGAGGAACCGGTTCTGTTGAGAACGCAGCGATCAAGCCTGAATCTGAGGTTCGCGAACGCCAGCTCACTCTGGTCCGTCCCCTGCTTCATGTCTGGAAAAAAGACCTGTTAGAATTTGTCTCGGCGCTGCACCTGGAATTCCGGGAAGACGCCACCAATCAGAGTTTACAAATGACTCGCAATCGAATCCGGCACGAATTGATTCCGATGATCGAGTCAACTCTCGAACGGCCTATCAAACAATCGCTCCTACGCGTGATTGATGTTGCGGTAATTGAGGGAGAATTCATGCACTCTCAGCTGCCCGGTTTCGCTAACCAGAATGAATTGCCGGTTAAGGATCTGCGTCTGCTCCCGATCGCGCTACAGCGGCTGACCATCTTACATTGGCTTCGAAAGAATCAGGTTAAAGACAGCGGCTTTGACGAAGTTGAATCCGTTCGCCGGACGCTAACGAACATGAAGGTAGCAAAGATCAATCTGCCGGGAGGCGTGTTTTGCCGGCGAAGAGCCGGTCTCTTATTCCTTCAGCGCTGATCCCGAGGTTGGAAGCGACCGAAGTCCGGACCAATTCAGCGCAGGCGCAATTCAGGTGCAGCCCCCTTGAGAAAACGCGATTGCAAATTGTTTGAGCTCTTGCTGTCGCTCGAGCGACACCTCTTCGGAGGGAATCCCTTCGACCGCTCCTTCCAGCGCGAGCAAACTATGCATACAGTCACGAAGCCCGGCGCGCACTAATCGTTGCCAGGCGTCGATTGCTCCCAGTTCCAATAACTCATCAGCCGTCGAGATTCCTACTTTCCGAAGTTCGAGGGAAAGTTCCGGCCCGATGTTGGGCAAAGACTCAACTGGAGCAGACATGGAGGGATACGAATGGTACAACACAAAAATCATAGGCCGAAACGCCGCTTGGTTCAAGAAGTCCTGCCCCAAAGGAAACTCTACGGGTGCGTGGGCATTACCATAATTCAAACGATGGGTCTTGTAAGAAGACCTTAGCGGTTGCCATCCACCGGCGAACGCCAGAAACTACAGCCTCCATGAACACCGAAGCTAAAGACTTTCTTCATCGATTGCTCGATACTCCCAGCCCGACCGGATTTGAGATTGAAGGGCAGAAGGTTTGGTCCAATTACGTTAAGAAATTTGCCGATACGGTCGAAAACGACGCTTATGGGAACACGTGGGCAACACTGAAAGGTCGTAGCGACTTTTCAATTATGCTCGAGGCGCACTCGGACGAAATCGGGTTCATGGTTCAGAACATATCCGATGATGGTTTCCTCTATTTAAATCGGATCGGTGGAAGTGACCCTACAATCGCACGCGGCAAACGTCTCAGGATCCTCGGCGACAAAGGTCCGGTGCTCGGCGTGATTGGCAACACCGCAATTCATTTGCGAGAAAAAGATGGCGAAAAAGCACCAGAGATTCATGAACTCTTTGTAGACATCGGAGCAACAAACAGAGCGGATGTAGAAAAACGAGGAGTCCGAATTGGGCACCCGGTAGTCTACACCGATACCGCAGAAGAGGTTGTCCCGGGAAAAATCGTCGGACGCGCAATCGATAACCGGATCGGAGGATTTATTTTGTCTCAGGTTCTGGCCAATCTGTTCGTGCTGGACCAGCGTCCAAGCGGAACATTACTTGCCGTAAACGCCGTGCAGGAAGAAATAGGTGGTCCAGGTGCCAAAATGATCTCGTATCGTCTGGAACCGAATGTCGCGATCGTCATTGACGTTACGCACGCGACCGATTCGCCAGGCATCGATCGAAACAAGCATGGGGCGGTCAAGTTAGGCAGCGGCCCGAGTCTGACTCACGGCACCGCTAATCACCCCCTGATCGTACAGCGCCTGATCGAACTCGCGAAAAAATTGGATGTCCCGGTTCAGCACGAAGCGTCATCCAAGTCGACCGGGACAGATACGGATCATGTCTATTGGTCAAAACAAGGAGTGCCGAGTGCGCTCATTTCTATCCCGATGCGTTACATGCATTCAACAGTGGAGATGGTTGATTTGGCAGACGTAGAGAAGACGATTCTTTTACTGACAAATTTTGTGCAGACGGTCGGCAGCGAGAACGAGTTTACCGTCAAGGTATTGTAATGCCAACAACGCCGCGATGAATGTCTTTCATCTCGTGATGCGTAAAGGTCTATCATCGGTAGGGCTGAGCTTTAGCTCAGCCTCGTGGGGCTGCCACACACACGAGGCTGAGCTAAAGCTCAGCCCTACCGATGATGTGCTCAGGAACTATCGTGGGTAGCACTGTTATCCGCCTTCGAACATGCCTAGTTGGATTGCAGATATCGTTGCTACCGAAGGCGGACGGATCCCCTTCGATCGATTCATGGAGCTTGCGCTTTATCATCCCGATCACGGCTACTACACCCGGAATATCTCGGAGATCGGCGCAACCGGCGATTTCTCAACCGGATTGACGATCGGCAAAACGCTCGCGCGCAGCATCGCAAGTTGGGTAAAGGCGGAAGCTAAGGTTCTGCGACTGCCAGCCGCCAACATCATCGAACTTGGCGGCG
>JBPYFC010000231.1:0-20015 GCA_051984705.1 Chthoniobacterales bacterium
GCCCATAATGGGTAAAAGTGGAGCGAAATGGAGTAAAATGGTTCAGAAGGCCATGTCAGCCCTATGGATGCGCCACAGACTGTTCAGCCGATCTTTGCCGGTGAATTCCGGCATGCGATGGACGCGAAGAATCGCGTTACCATCCCGTCTCGGTGGCGCACGAGCGATGTAGACGAGTTCTTTGCAATCCCAAATCTTGAGGCCGGGTTTTTGATGGTAATGCCGCCATCGGAGTTCAAGCGAGTGGCGGAAAAGGTCGAGAATGATGAAAGCTTGGGGCGGGCGGAGCGGCGACGTTTTATCCGCCAATTTTCTTCCAAGGCTCAGCATCTCACTAGCGATAAGCAAGGGCGCATGGTTCTGCCGGAGGAACAATGCAAGCTGCTGAAGCTGCAACGGGAAGTTGTTTTGGTTGGCAGCTACACGCGATTTGAAATTTGGAATCCGGACAATTGGCGGAAGACGACGGAGAGCGACGCCCCCGGATTCAATCACGTGCTAGAACGAGCAGGAATATGAGTACCATAACGTTCAGCGTTTGGCGTTTGGCGTTTGGCGTTCGGCGAGGCCTGTGGCTGTTTGCGGCAAACGCCGAACGCCGAACGCCGAACGGCGAACGCTTCCGAATGGCAGAATCAGATTTTCATGTGCCGGTCCTGCTGGACGAGATTGTTTCGGCGCTAGAGCCTGCGCCGGGAAAGCTCATCCTTGATGGCACGGTTGGCGGAGGTGGACATGCTTTAGCCCTACTCGCTCGGGGTGCATCGATCATCGCATGCGATCAAGACCCAGACGCTCTGGCTGCGGCGGCCAAGCGCTTGGATCGCTACAAAGATCGCATGCGATGGATCGAATCCAATTTCGCAGCGCTCTCAGACCGATTGCGTGAAATGAACGTCACCGAACTGGACGGTGTTCTGCTTGATCTGGGTGTTTCGTCGTATCAACTCGATACGGCGAGCCGTGGATTTAGTTTTCAGATGAATGGTCCGCTCGACATGCGGATGAACCCGCATGTTGGGCGGACAGCAGCTGACATTATCAACACTGCATCCGAGGCGGAGCTGGCTGACATTTTTCACACTTTCGGCGAGGAGCGAGCAGCAAGAAGGATCGCGGCTCGCTTGATCAAAGAGCGGGCACGAACACCAATCAGGACAACCCAATCGCTGGCAACGATCGTAGAGTCAGTCGTTCCGAGACGAGGACCTAAGCACCCTGCCACGCGAGTATTTCAGGCCCTGCGGATCGCCGTTAATAACGAGTTGGAGGTTTTGAAAACGGCGCTGCAGACGCTGTCCGTATTCGTGAAGATTGGCGGCCGGATGGCGATCATTACGTTCCATTCCTTGGAGGACCGGATCGTAAAGAACTATTTCCGTGAAGTCACCCAGGAATGGATTGATCGGCCGGAATGGCCGGCGCCTCGAAAGAACCCAGCATGGAATTTTCGGCTCATAACGAGCCGCCCGATCGAGCCGAACCGGGAGGAGATTGATCGGAACCCACGAGCTCGTAGCGCGAAGCTGCGGGTCATTGAACGGATCAGACCATGAATCATAACCGCAAAAAGATTACGTACTCCATCAAGATTGCCTCAATTTTCAAAGTAGTACTCGTTACGGCCATCCTGGCGGTTTCCGGATTGTCGTACGTGTATTTGAAGAATGAGCTCCATCAATATGGAGAGATTCAACGTCGATTGGAACGCGAGCTGACGGAGCTCCGAGCGAATAACGAAGTGGTTCGTGCGCAGATAGCTCAGCTTAGTTCTCGAGTCGTTCTCGAGAAGAAGCTGGCCAAAGATTCGCTCGGCCTGGTGCCGATCGCTAATGACCAAATCGTTCGCCTTAACCAGCGTCACGATACCGTCGGAGATGCGTTGCGAGTTGTTTCCAATCGCGGTTTTAATCAATGAGGTGGAATGCACAAGCGCGCGCCGTCACAGTCTCTTTTGGATTGGTCGGTGCATTCAGTGTCTTCTCGTTTCGGCTCATCGATCTTCAGATCGCCAAGCACGAGGAGTACACTGCGCTTGCTGCGGAAAAGCATGTTCACAAACAGGTAATTTATGCTAGGCGCGGAATCATCCGGGACGTCCACCACGAACCGCTTGCGGAAAATGTGCCGGTCAAGACCGTCGTTGCCGATGCGTCGCACATGCGGGATCCGATCGCTGTGGCGAAGGCAGTCGCAGATCAGCTTAAAATGGATCCGCACGAGCTCGCGGACAAGCTGAAGACTGGGCGCAAGTACATCGTTCTTAAACGAGAAGTTTCAGAGGAAGCAGCGAACCAGCTCAAAGAAGCTCTTCGAATCGCTAATCTGGGCGGGATTTTTTTTGAACAGGATTTCGTTCGGACTTATCCGAACGGTCCGTTGCTTTCGCAGGTAATAGGGTTTGTAGATCACGATCACAAGGGCGCATTGGGAATCGAGCGGACGATGCAGGACTTCCTGCAAGGTGCCAACGGCTTCCGCTACACCGAGCAAGATCGGACGGGCAAAGAGCTGGTCCCATATCGTGGTCTGGAGAGCGCCGCCAAAGATGGTTGCGACGTGACCCTAACGATCGACTTGGGTTTGCAGAATATTGTCGAGAACGAGCTGGGCCGGGCGATGGACGAATATAAGCCGAAGGGCGCCATTGCAATCATGGTTCGACCTCAGACTGGCGAAATCATGGCGATGGCAAGCAGGCCGACCTTCGACCTGAACAATCCAGGGGAATCAGATGCCGACGAAACTAAAAACCGGGCGGTGGTTTACATGGTGGAACCTGGCTCAGTCTTCAAGATCGTGCCAGTTTCTGCGGCGTTAAATGAGAAACTGGTGACACCCGATACGACAATCTTTTGCGAAAATGGTCATTTTATGTACGGGGGGCGGCTGCTGCGTGATGCCGAGCCGCAGGGAGTTCTGACGGTTCACGGGGTGCTGCAGCATTCGAGCAATATCGGCGCAGCCAAATTAGGTCTTCAACTCGGTGAAAATCGGCTGTATGACTATGCGCGACGTTTTGGGTTCGGTCAGAAAACCGGGATTGCTTTGACAGGTGAAATTCCGGGGTTGCTGAGCCCTCCTCAGCACTGGAGTAAATTGGAGATCACTCGTATTCCCATGGGACAATCAGTTGCAGTCACCCCATTACAAATGGTGATGGCGATGGCATGCGTCGCGAACAACGGCAAACTGATGAAGCCGATGATCGTTTCCCAGATCACCGACCCGACCGGCCGGGTGGTGGCAACCTATTCTCCCGAGGTCCAACGGCAGGTTGTCACACCCAACACCTGCCGAAAAGTCATTCCGGCACTCCAAGACGTAGTTGCTGCTGGTACGGCGAAAAGCGCTGTGGTACCCGGTTTCAAGGTCGCCGGGAAAACAGGGACAGCTCAAAAAATCGATCCGAAAGGAGGGTACATGTCCGGCCACTACGTTTCCTCCTTTATCGGTTTTTTGCCGGCTGATGACCCGAAGTTCGTCCTGCTCGTTACATTAGACGACCCGACGGTGAAGGGGGAGTTGGCGTTTGGCGGGAGGACTGCGGCGCCAGTTTTTTCACAAATTGCGGCCCGGGCGGTAAGTTACATGGATCTGAGACCAACCGAACCGGTCCCGCCTCCTGCTGGTACCAAAAAGGTCGCGCTGGCTCGGCGTGGTCGTCATTAGCTGTATTTTTTATGAGATGTTGTTGGACAGAGCGCTTTAGGGCGGCAGCCCCTCCGCCAATATCTATGATGCGTTGGGAATCGGCGGCAGGGCCTGCCGGCCTACAGCGCTGACCGAACCTCACACCCCATGCAATTAGCCGATCTCATACAACCACTCGAGATCATCTCTGTGAGCGGCCCCATCGATCGCGAGATTGCGGGAATCAGCTACGATTCGCGCAGGGTGGCACCGGGCAATTTGTTCGTTGCGATCAAAGGCGGTCAATTCGATGGCCACGCGTTTGTCGAACAGGCGATTGATAAAGGCGCAGTTGCGGTCGTTTGCGAAGACGCGGGGCTTTCGCAGCGGGCAACGACCATCGTCACGAAAAACTCGCGAAGCGCGCTAGCTAAGTTGGCCGCCGTGTTCTACCACCATCCGTCGCGAAGGTTGAAAATCATTGGTGTCACCGGGACAAATGGCAAAACGACCACGACGTTTCTCCTGAAACATTTGCTGCAACGAGCAGGCCAGCCAACCGGATTAGTAGGGACTGTTCGTTATGAAATTGGTGAACGGATTTTGCCGGCTCAGCGGACAACACCGGAATCGCTCGACCTGCAAGAGTTGCTCCACCAATGCGCACAATCGGGCTGCAAGAACGTTGTGATGGAAGTTTCCTCAATCGCGCTTAGCCAGTCCCGTGCGAATGAGATCGCATTCGATACTGCGATTTTTACGAACCTGACCCAGGATCACCTCGACTTCCACGCTGGGATGAAGGACTACTTCAACGCTAAAGCCCAGCTTTTTGAGAGCCTGCATCGGAGCGGCAAACGCGATCATACGGCCATTATCAATATCGATGACCCTTATGGCCAGCAGCTAGCAGCCCGCTTCAGCAAAGATATCCCTATCATTACCTACGGGATGAGCGCCCGAGCGGAATTTCGTGCGAGCAATTTCAAGGTAGAGCTGAGCGGCACTTCCTATCAACTGGACGCCAAAGAACGAAGCTACCTCGTTCGGCTGCCACTGATTGGCCGGTTCAATATTTATAATTCGTTGGCAGCCTTAGCCGGCGCGTATTCGATCGGTGCCGACATACGCGGTTGTGTTCAGGCTTTGGCCAAGGCGCCTCAAGTTCCGGGCAGGCTGGAGGTTGTGCCAGTCAAAAGACAGTTCCAGGTCTTCGTCGATTATGCGCACACCGATGACGCGTTGCTCAGTGTGTTAAAGACCTGTCGCGATCTAAATCCAAATCGGTTGATTGTCGTATTCGGTTGCGGCGGCAATCGGGATAGAGCGAAACGGCCCTTAATGGGAAGAGGGGTGGAGGAATTCGCTGACTACGCGATTGTGACGTCGGATAATCCGCGCAAAGAAGATCCTGAGGCGATCATTCGTGATATCGAGAAAGGCTTTCGCAACAAGAACTACGAGAAGAACGTCGATCGCAAGCAAGCGATCGATCATGCTATCCGGGTTGCGGCGCCGCGCGATATCATTCTGATCGCTGGGAAGGGGCACGAGAAATACCAGGAATTTAGCGATCACACGATCCCGTTTGATGATGTTGAAGTTGCGTCTCGCACACTCGAAGCACACCCCGTGGAGCTCAATGGATCCTAGAACGGTTGAACAGATCGCGCAGTGGGTGGGTGGAAAACTCCACGGAACCGGTACCGGAACGGTCACTCGGATCGCCACCGATTCGCGAACTATCAGGCCTGGGGAATTTTTTGTTGCGCTTCACGGCGACCGATTCGACGGACACCAGTTTTTGCCCGCAGTTGAGCAAACCGGTGCGAGCGGCGCCTTGGTTAGTAAATACAATCCAAAGGTAGGGACGTTGCCTCAGATCGAGGTCGCGGATACCCTGACCGGTTTGCAGCAGCTTGCCGACCGTTATCGCGATCAACTTAGCCTCACGGCGATTTGCGTCACCGGAAGCAACGGCAAAACGAGCACCAAAGAAATGATTGCAGCGGTTGCCAGTATCCGACATCGCTTGGTGAAGACGGTCGGTAATCTCAATACCCATATTGGTCTACCTCTTACGATTCTGAGCGCGAACCCAAGCGACGCGGTAGGCGTATTTGAGATTGGGATGAATCACGCAGGCGAGGTCGCGCCGTTGGCAGCGATCGCGAGACCAGATGTCACCGTGATTACTAATATTGGTGTGGCTCACATAGGGTTTCTTGGATCGCGGGAAGCAATCGCGGCCGAGAAATCGACACTGGCTCAAGCTGTGCCAGAGACCGGCTGTGTTGTGTTAAACGCAGCTGATGATTTTACCGACTGGATTGCCAGCAAATGCAAGGCGCGAATCATTCGTGCCGGAATCGGATGCGGCGATCTCTATGCATGTGATGTCGAGCACTCGGAGAGTGGAGAGAATTTCACACTGGTTTACGGCTCGGATCGCGCGCGAGTTCGCCTTGCTGTTTTAGGCGAACACATGGTGACGAATGCCGCTCTTGCGGCGGCGGCCGGCATAGCAATTGGCTTGACGTTGGAAGAGTGCGCAGCCGGTTTGGCCAAGACATCCATTCCAGGTAACCGATTAAAACTTCAACAACTGGGAAAGATCCTGGTCCTGAACGACGCTTACAATGCGAATCCAGACTCCATGTTGGCCGCTCTGCGAACAGCTGCCGCGATACCTGTAAAGCGGAGACGCACAGCGGCTTTAGGAATGATGGGAGAGTTAGGGCAACAATCTAAAGCCGGACACGAACGTGTCGGCCGCGCAGTGGCCGACCTTGGGTTTGATTTTCTAGTTACAGTCGGAGAGGAAGCTGAGGTCATTGCCGAGGCCGCGTCGGCTGCCGGATTGAAAGCAGCGATTCGGGCCAAAACGCACGCACATGCCGTGGACCTTTTGCTCGATTATCTAAAACCGGGTGACCTCTTGCTAGTCAAAGGGAGCCTGAGCGCCGCCATGGATCAGGTGGTGATTGGGCTGAAAGCGGCGTTTGAAGGTGGGGAAGACCCGGATGATCAAGTTTGCCAGAGGTCGGATGGAGGTGGATAGCGTTTTGTTTTCTGCTCGCCGCAAAACCATATGATGTTCTACCTCTACTACCTCAGCCAAAGCCCAAGGTTCGTCTGGACTGGATTCAACGTCTTTCAGTATGTCTCGTTTCGCGCTGTCTGCTCAGCAATTACAGCCTTTCTGTTGTGTCTTGTGTTTGGAGGCTGGGTTATCCGCAAACTGACTTCCCTGAAGTTCGGTCAACCGATTCGGACGGAGGACGAAGTACATCGCCTCTACGAGCTTCATGGAGCAAAGAAAGGCACGCCTACGATGGGCGGGGTTCTGTTGATGGGCTCGGTAGTTATTTCTACTTTAGTATGGGCCCGCCCGGATAACGCATTTGTCTGGTTGTGCATCTTTACCATCGTCTTCGCTGCTGGTCTCGGCTTTGTCGATGACTATCTGAAAGTCCGTAAAAAGAAATCGGATGGAATCCCTGGCCGGATTAAACTCGCCTGCCAATTTTGCCTTGCCCTGATAGTAACTGCGTTCTTCCTCCTGAACCCGGCGCTAGAGGTACAGGCTCGGGAGCTATACATTCCATTTTTTAAGGAGCCGATCATTGCTAACCTTGGTTGGTTTACCCTCATTTTTTTTGCGTTAGTTATCACTGGGGCTTCTAACGCTGTCAATCTGACCGATGGGTTGGATGGGCTAGCAACCGGTTGCACAGTGACTGCCGCATCCGCGTATGCAATTCTCGCCTACGCGGCAGGGACAGTTTCTGTCGCGACCTATCTGGATCTTCCCTTTTATCGAGGAAGCGAAGAGTTAACCATTCTATGCACAGCGCTCGTTGGGGCTGGGCTTGGTTTTCTATGGTTCAATTGCCACCCCGCCCGCGTTTTTATGGGCGATACCGGCTCACTTTCTATCGGTAGCACCTTGGCGGTCGTAGCGATCTGCTGCAAACAGGAGCTGCTTTTGATTGTGGTTGGCGGAATCTTCGTGATCGAGGCGCTCTCGGTCATTCTCCAGGTTTTCAGTTTCAAGCTCACCGGCAAGCGAGTGTTGTTGATGTCGCCGTTGCATCATCATTTTGAGCTCAAAGGATGGCAGGAGAATACTGTCATCGTTCGATTTTGGATCATGTCGTTGATGTTCGCGTTTCTTGGACTGGCAACTCTCAAACTAAGATGAAGCGGAGCGGCACCAGAGCAGCAGTTTTGGGACTAGGCTCAAGCGGGGAAGCGGCAGCACGCCTTCTGCAGATGCAGGGTGCCGAGGTGACGGTTTTTGATAGCGGCGATCCGAACCCCGCTAAGATTGATTCCCTGCGACAACGCGGTATCACGACTGTCGTCGGCCCGGCCGCGAATCAAGCTCGAGCAGGATATGACATAACGATCCTCAGCCCAGGTATCGATCCAGCAGTCCCATTGGTTCAAAACTTCCGTCGCCAGGGAGCGAGTTTCACCGCCGAGATCGAGCTTGCTTTCCAAAGCTGCAGTCGGCCGGTCATCGCTATTACCGGCACCAACGGCAAAACGACTACTACCCAACTCATCGAAGCGATGTTAAATAGCGCAGGAATTCGCGCCTTGGCTTGCGGCAATATAGGAATGCCGTTCTCGGATGCGGTCCAAGCGCAGGATGGGTTCGACGTTTTCGCTGTTGAAGTAAGCTCGTTTCAACTGGAAACTATTTCGACGTTTCGGCCGAAAATCGCTGTTTGGCTGAACATCGCACCCGATCACCTGGACCGTTACTCTTCGTTCGAAGAATATCGTCAGGCCAAATTACGAATCTTCGAGAATCAAAAACCAGACGATTTCGCAGTAGTTAACTGGAACGGCGATCTACCAAATCTCGCGGCTCACACAATCAGCTTCAGCGCAACCGAACGTCAACCGCTCGGCATCGGCCGCCAAACGCCGAATGCCAAACGCCGAACGCCGAACGCGGATCTCACCCTCAGGGCCAATACGGTTCTTTTTCGAGGTGAGCCCGTCTTGAACCTGATTGAAACGCATCTTGCTGGGACCCATCAGGCAGAAAATCTCATGGCTTCTCTGGGGACAGCGTTCGCTTTAAAGGTCCCCTGGCGAGAAGCTCGAAAGGGTTTATGCGAATACCGAGCCTTACCACACCGGTGCGAACCGGTTGGCGAAATTAATAGTGTGCGTTACATCAACGATTCCAAGGCGACCAATGTCGACGCACTCGCCAAAGCGCTCGCTTCGCAAATTGCACCGATTGTCCTGATCGCAGGCGGCAAGGACAAAGGTCTCAAGTTCGAGGCGATCACCGATTTAGTCAGAAGCAAAGTTAAGCACGTCGTGCTGATCGGGGAGATCGCGAGAGACTTGCTGCAGGAGTGGTCCGCGTATGTGCCCTGTTCGGTATCGAAGACGCTTCCTGACGCCGTGGCCGCCGCTCAGGGAGTAGCGCAGCCTGGCGACGTAGTGCTGCTTTCTCCGGGAACGTCCTCTTTCGACATGTTCAAGGACTACGCGGATCGCGGCGACCAATTTCGTGAAATCGTCAAGGAGTTAAACAAGTGAAAATATTCAAAAAGCAATTCATCAGGAGTCCTAAAAAGAAGCTGCGTGCGGCAACTCAGCGATCGACACCGAAATATGCGGAGGATGAAAACGGTTCGGGTGAACCGAATGTGAAACTCTCTCGAGCGTTCGTCGTAGTGTTGTTGCTGCATGTCGTGGCGGTTGGAGGAATCTTCGCGTTCAGCGCGTTGAAAGATCGCCAGATAAGCCCAGCTAAGACGGCAAAGAATCCAACTCAGGAAACTGGGCCTGCGCTTGCCGGAACCGCCCAACCGGCATCAAACAATCCAGCTACCGCTGCTCACAAAATAAAGACCGCAGACACAACCACCAAACCCGTCCCATTGGACGTACAAAAGCTGATTGATTCGCCTCGGGTTACTTCTGTCAAATCGCAGACTAATGCTACACAAGAAACAGTTTCGGATAGTGGAAAAACTTACGTGGTACAGAAAGGAGACAATCCAGCGGGCATCGCCAAGAAATTCAAAGTGAATTATACCGAACTGCTCAAGGCAAACGGCATCGATGACCCCAGAAAGCTTCAGATCGGCCAGAGACTGACGATACCCAAGTGACCGTTTCGGGTTCCGGGTTCAGAGTTCCGGGTTCCGAGTTCCGAGTGGGTGCCCGAAGCGCGGAACCCGGAACCCGGAACCCTATCATGCATAAGCAAAGCGCATACTTACTAGTACTGGCTGTAGCGGCATTGATCACAATCGGGTTGATCATGCTTTATAGTACCGGCGCGTTTGCTCCGGATAACCACGGCGACCAGTTCGGCTTCTTGAAAAAACAGGGGTTCTGGTTAGCCGTCGGATTCCTGTTCAGTATCGTGTTCGCTGTATTTGACTATCATTGGCTGCAGCGGTCCTGGTATTTCTTACTGCCGGCCGCCGCGATACTGTTGGCTTTTTGTTTTATCCGTCCGATCGGGATGCGGATCAACGGCTCTTGGCGATGGATCCACGTTGGCGTTTTCACGTTGCAACCCTCGGAGTTGGCAAAACTAGCCTCGATTATTTTTATCGCGTGGTGGTATTCTAAGTACGAAGAGAAGTCGAAGGGCTTGCTAATGGGCCTGATTGTTCCGGTAGCAGTAGTATCGTCGCTGCTTGTACTCATCATCGCCGAGACCGACCTGGGGACTACCTTACTAATCAGCGGTTCGATATTTCTCATGATGTTTGTAGCCGGCGCGAGTCCAAAATACCTGGGGCCATTGGTCTTGATCGGGATCGTTTCGATCTTTCTGGTAGCGTGGCACATCTCTCAGCGTCAGAGCCGTCTGCTCGCATTTATCCATCCAGAGCAATACCAGGAGAAAGAAGGGCATCAGCAATGGATGGGTTTGATTGCTTTTGGTTCAGGCGGCATTGATGGGCTCGGTCTCGGTAACGGACGGCAAAAAATGCTCTACCTGCCGTACGCCCACACTGATTTTATCTTTCCTGTGATTGGGGAAGAACTCGGTCTGCGAGTGACGCTTTTGATCGTGTTCTGCTACCTGCTGGTCGTGACCTCAGGCACATTGATCGCACTGAACGCCAAAGACCGATTTGGAATGTTGTTGGGGTTCGGGTGTACGACAATCCTCGGCCTACAAGCCACCATCAATCTTGGCGTGACCACATCCATGCTGCCAAACAAGGGGCTGCCCTTGCCGTTTATCAGCTATGGCGGGTCGAACCTCCTCTTCTGTATGGTTTGTCTTGGGATACTGATAAATATCTACCGCCAAGGCAAAGCGGAGAAACCAGGTTCGCGGGCGCAGATGGCGGTTCGAGTAAGACATACGGTGAGGCTTTAGAGTGTGAGTGCGAGTGTGAGTGTGAGTTGGTGCGTCGAGAAAACGATGCGCTCTATTCACATTCTTATTCGCACTCGCACTCACACTCATCAATGAACGTCGTAATTGCATGCGGTGGAACAGGGGGACACTTATTTCCCGGGCTAGCTGTCGCTGAGGTTCTGAAGAGCCGTGGCCATGAGATCCTCTTGCTCATATCCGAGAAGCAGATCGACGCGGTAGCGGTGCGTGATCGGCCCGAGTTTCGGGTCGAGAAAATACCGTCGATTGGAATGCCGCGCTTATTCTCCACCAAGACAATTCCGTTTCTGGGAAAGTTTGTACAGGGGCTCGACACGTGCCGGCGCATCTATAGATCGTTTATGCCCGGAGCGGTTCTTGGGATGGGCGGATTTGCCTCTACCGGACCGATCTTGGCGGGCCGGATGGCTGGCGCGCAGACGTTTATTCACGAGTCGAATTCGATTCCGGGCAAAGCGAATCGTTTGAACGCGCGCATAGCGGACAAAGTATTGGTCGGATTCGAGGAATGCGCCGCGCATTTTCCACAGTCGACGGTGGAAATCACCGGTACACCAATTCGGGAAAGTCTGCAGACGGCTGTGGATCGGATTCGCGCTTTAGAGGGCTTTGGGCTGAAACCTGGCTGTCGAACAATCCTTGTCATGGGCGGTAGTCAGGGAGCCCATGGAATCAATCAAGTTGTAACCAAAGCGCTGCCGCGGTTTGTATCAAAGCCGGTTCAGTTCATTCATCTCAGCGGGCAACAAGACGAAGCGTCGGTTGCTGAATGTTATCGAAGTACCGGTATTCCTGCATTTGTCCGCGCGTTTTATCATCGAATGGAAGAGGCGTATGCGGTTGCTGATCTCGCCGTGGCTCGGTCCGGTGCGGCAAGCTTGACAGAAATATCTTATTTCGGTCTTCCGGCAATTCTTATTCCTTATCCGCACGCTGCGGAAAATCATCAGCTGTTTAATGCGGAAATATTTGCGAGAATGGGCGCGGCTGAAGTATTACAGGAAACCCAAGGCGATTTACTCGGGTCTTTAATAGATCAACTTGTCAATGATGAAGCCAGGCGACGTGAGATGTCCAAGCGTCTGCGCGCGCTTGCTCCTGAGAATGCAGCCGCGAGGATCGCTGAACTGATCGAAAGATCGAGAGCATGACCTCTGAAGTACCAACGAAACTCACCGAATTCTTACTTGAAAGCCCAAAGCAGATTCACCTGATCGGTGTCGCCGGCAGCGGGATGAGCGGAATTGCAGGTTTGTTACTCGAATTGGGGCACCTAGTGAGTGGATGCGACCGAGTCAGTACACTAGAGACCCAACGTTTAGAAAGACTCGGCCTGAAATTTCATTTGCCTCAGACCGCCGAAACGGCCCATGGCGCTGAGCTGGTGATTTATTCATCCGCAATCAAAAGGGGAAATCCTACCTACGACGAGGCAGTGCGCCTCGGTCTCCCAATGGTAAGAAGGGCCGAAGCATTGGCGGCGCTGATGCACTTGAAACGAGGAATTGTCGTCGCAGGAATGCATGGGAAGACCACCACCTCGGCGATGGCAGCGCACGTTCTCCGAGCCGGCGGTCTCGTCCCATCCCATTATGTCGGAGCCGAAATTCCGATTCTTGGAACCAATGCGCATTGGGAAAAGAATGGGCGGCACTTTGTGGTGGAAGGGGATGAGAGCGACGGAACGCTCCGGCTTTACCGGCCAGAGCATGCCATCATCCTCAACGTCGAAGAGGAACATCTCGACTTTTATCGTAACCTCGCGGCCATCGATGAAGTGTTCAATCGTTTCATGGATCAGGTCTCCGGCACCATCTTTTATTGCGCGGATGATCAAAATGCAGCGCGGCTATGCCGGGAACGCGAAAATTCCATCTCCTATGGAGAGAGAACTGATGCCGACTACCAGTATCGCAACCTCACAGCAGATAAAACCGAGTCTCGGTTCGAAGTTTGGAGAAAAGGTCGACTCCTGGGAGAGGTAACCGTTGGCGTGCCGGGAAAACATAACGCGTCGAACGCTTTAGCAGTGGTTGCGCTCGCGACTGAATTGGGGATGCCGTTTAAAAAAATATCGCAGGCGCTCAAAACTTTTCGAGGTGCTCGCCGCAGGTTCGAGGTGAAGCTGCAAAACGCCTCGTACACAGTGATTGATGATTATGGCCACCATCCCACTGAGATCAAAGCAACGTTAGCGACGGCCAAAGCCCTAGGTGCAAAACGGTTGATCGTCATGTTTCAGCCGCACCGTTATACACGAACCGCAGCGCTGGCCAAAGATTTTGGTGAATCGTTTCGCGGTGCCGATCTGGTATTCGTCACTGATATTTATGCGGCCAGCGAACTGCCAATCGAAGGCGTATCGGGAGAAACGATTGTTTCGCAAATCGAAGCGTGTCAGTCTGCGCCCGCCGTTTATGTCGCTCGGCGCAATCGGCTTCACCGCAGAGTTGTCAGGATTATTGAACCTGGCGACCTGGTGCTGAGTCTGGGAGCAGGGGATATACACGAAGAAGCAGCGAAGCTTGTTGAAGACTTGGAGCTTGCCGATCAACTGCGGACTGTAATGGGAGCAGGCGAAGTCCGTTTGTACGAACAATTGTCGAAGCATACCACGCTGCGCGTCGGCGGCCCCGCCCAGTTCTGGGTTGAGCCCGAAACGCGCGGAGGGCTCGCCAATGTTTTGGAATTTTCAACCGCTCACCGGCTGCCAGTCACATTCGTTGGGCGTGGCTCTAACCTCTTGGTTCGAGATGGCGGGATCCCAGGCGTCGTCGTTCATTTGGCGCGAGGAGACTTCCTTGAACTCAAGGCGGAAGGTTTGGAGATCCATGCCGGCGCCGGAGTTAAGTTGAAACAGATCGCGACTGCGGCTCGGAACGCTGGCATTGGCGGTTTTGAGTGGATGGAAGGTGTCCCGGGAGGTGTTGGTGGAAGTCTGCGAATGAATGCAGGCGCGATGGGCGCTGAGATGTTTCAAAGAGTGGTCAGTGTTGATGTAGTTAATACCCGTGGTGAGTTCGAGACGCTTTTGCCTGAGCAAATGCAAATCGAATACCGCCACGTCCCCACGCTTCGAGACCGCTACGCGGTATCGGCGGTTTTTCGTGGTGAGTCTGCCAGCATTGAATTAATCGACCGGCTACTGGCTGAGTCCAATCGCAAGCGGAAAAATACTCAGCCGATCGCCGCGAGCGCCGGTTGCATCTTCAAAAATCCACGCGAATGCCCTGCCGGAAAACTTGTCGAAGGATTAGGTCTGAAAAACAAAAGGGTTGGCGCTGCACGGGTGTCAGAGATTCACGGGAATTTCATGATCAATGAAGGCGGCGCCAGAGCGCACGATATTTTACAACTGATCGGCGAGGTTCAAGCCGCCGCAAAACAGAAGCGTGGGATCGACCTGCAAACAGAAGTGCAAATCGTAGGAGTGGACGATGAGTAACGTCCAGCATTCGCACAAAAACGAAACGTTTCATGCAAAGGCCGCAAAAGGCCGCAGTGGAGATGAAGTATCAAAAAAACCTCAGCGTTCCTCTGCGGTCTCTGCGCGAGAATTTGCGAAGTTGATTAGTCCGCCAAACGCCATATGCAACGCTTAGATCTTTCCAACAAGAAAATCGTAATTCTCTGCGGCGGTCCGAGCGCTGAGCGAGAGGTATCTTTGCGTTCCGGAGCGGCCATCAGTCGCGCACTGCAGTCGTTGGGAGCGGAGACTGTCTTGGTAGATCCCGAAACAGGCGATGTCCGTTTGCCCGAGCGCGTTGATTTCATATTCAACGCTTTGCATGGCACGTTTGGCGAGGACGGTACCGTTCAGTCTATTCTCGATCAGACCGGTGTTCCGTATACTGGAGAAGGCGTAAATGGTAGCAGGGCCGCCTTTGATAAAATCGAGAGTAAGGAACGCTTCATTAAGGCCGGCGTTCCGACTGCGCCGTATGTGAGCTTGCGTAAAGGCGAAAACCTTGTCCTCAGTCTTCCGGTTGTAGTGAAAGTGCCATGCCAGGGCTCAAGCGTTGGCGTCTACATCGTTAAGGAGCCCGCCGAACTTGACCCGGCGTTAGCGAAAGCCTTTTCACAGACCGAGACGGTCCTGGTAGAGAAATTCATCGCAGGCCGCGAACTGACCGTCGGTGTTCTTGGCGATGAAGCGTTGCCGATTATCGAGATTCGTCCAAAGGGCGGCTTTTACAGCTACGAGAACAAATATACATGGACCAACCGCGGTGGAGCCGCGGAGCACGAATGTCCCGCGCAGCTGCCGAATGGAGAAACCGAGCTCGTTCAGGAAGCGGCCTTAGCGGCTCATCGCGCGCTGGGTTTGCAGATCTATTCGCGAGTCGATGTGATCTTGGACGAAAATTGTCAAGCTCAGGTCTTGGAAGTTAACACAATTCCTGGTATGACTGAGACAAGCTTGTTGCCTGAAGCGGCCGCAGCCGCTGGCATTTCAATGCCGAAACTGTGTGAAAGAATTCTGCAACTGTCCCTGGAAAGGAGAGTGGCGAGCAAGCGGTGATCATTGAGAAGAGAATTAAGAAACAGAACCGACGAGCGTCCACTTCCAAGCAGCGCAAGCATCAACATCTCCTTGATGTAAAGGTTCGCGCGAAAAAAGTCGCAGCTAAGCGGACGCAGAGGGTCTTCTTCTCTCTCTGTGCATTAATCCTAATCGCAGCTGCTGTGGGCGCAGTTGCGTTTGGAGCAAAGGGCGCTCTGAATGCCCTCTTTTTTTCCAATCCCGATTACTCTCTCAAAACCGTCGATGTCTCGGTAGATGGAAACTTGAACCGTGACACAGTTTTGCGGACTGCCCAAATCTCGGTCGGTCAGAACATTTTTTCGATCGATCTGCCGAAATTGCAGGACAGGTTGGCGACACTTCCTCAAGTCGAAGAAAGCCACGTTCAGCGGATATTGCCAGATAAGCTTGTCATCACGATCCAGGAACGTCGTCCTGTTGCCTGGGTTGTTCCCCCGGATACGAATACCGGCTCATTCAACTTTGAAAATGCCTACTTGGTGGACCGGCGCGGTATCCTTTTGAAAATCAAATCTCTGGCGCCGGAGTACCTTGGTCTGCCGCTGATCGTCGGGGTTGACACTTCTGATGTTCAACCGGGGCAGCCGTTAGAGTCGGATGAAGTGAAGGCCGCTCTCGATTTGATTCGGGCTGATTCAGAGATTTTGCGGGGCCGACTCCAAATCCAGAGTATCGATGTGTCGAAAGGGTACGCTCTTGTGGTCACCGACCGGCAGCATGCCAGCGTCACGTTTGGCCCCGACGACATCGAGTGGCAGCTCAAGCGCTTGGAAACAATCATGAATTTCTGCGATCGGAATAATCGCGAATTACAAACCGTGAATTTGATGGTTCAGAGAAATGTCCCGGTAACATTTGTGCCCCCGGCTGCTTCCGGGCCTGAAGTAAAGCCTCCGGAGAGGGCACCAGAAACGGCTCCTCCTGCCAATAGCGCCGTTACGCCGGCGCCGAGGGCTGAGCCCAATGTTCCAAGCGGATCACGGTCGAAAGCTAAAAAGAAAAAGTCCGGATTGCTAAAGCCGTTCCATGAGCAAAACGACGTGCCCATTCGGCGAGCACTACCGGTTTCCCATACACAATTGAATGGCTAGAGATAATATCTTCGTCGGTCTTGAAATCGGCACGTCCAAGATCTGTGTAGTTGTTGCTGAGGCTCGTCATGACGGGACCTTGAAAGTGGTTGGGGTAGGCAGTGTTCCTGCCCGTGGAGTCCGCAAAGGCGAGATCGTTGATTTTGAGACCGCCAAACGCTGTGTTCACGATGCCATCGTTGACGCTGAAGAGAAAAGCGATGTTGAGATCAGTGAGGTGTACCTGGGTATTACCGGTAGCCACATCCGAAGTTTTAACAACCGAGGCGTCATTGTTCTTGAAGAAGGGCGCGAAGAGATCGATGAACAGGACCTCGACGATGTCCGGACCAATGCGCGTGAGGTAAGCCTGCCGATGGAGGACTGTATCCTCCACACCATTATCCAGCACTATTATGTAGATGGACAGGATGGTGTGTTGAATCCAGTTGGTTTGCTCGGCAAAAAACTGGAAGCAGATTTTCACATTGTCTACGGCATCCGCACCAGGATCCAGAACGCAATCCGATGCGTCAAAGAGCTCGAGCTGGAGCCGGCTGATGTTGTGATCAATTCCTTTGCCACGGCGCAAGCAGTTCTCGAGAAACATCAGAAACAACTTGGTGCCATCGTCATTGATATCGGCGGTGGAACGACAGATTTCGTTGTTTATGTCGATGGCGCAGTGAAACAAAGCGGAGTGATTGCCGTCGGCGGCGATCACGTGACCAATGATATATCTATCGGACTGAAAATTCCGACTGCGCGCGCGGAAAAACTCAAAATCGATGAAGGCAGCGTAACGCTTGGAACTGCGTTCCCGGGTGAGACGATTGTTCTCAAGGATGAAACCGGGTTTGCCGGCCGAGAAGTCGAGCGAGAGCTGTTGAATCAAATCATTCACTCCCGTTTATCCGAGACCAGTCAAATCCTGAGACGGAAGATCGATGCGGAACAGAACCTGCACTATGTCGGAGCCGGGGCCTTTATAACCGGCGGCGGCAGCCAGATTCGCGGCTTGCAGGATTTAGCCTCCGAAATTTTTGGGATGCCAGTAACAATGGCGCACGCCTTGCCGATGGCGGGTGTGACAGCCGCATTCGAAAATCCACAATTTTCTACAGCGCTTGGGTTAGTGAAATACGCCCACCTGGTGCAAACCGATCGGCCGGAATCTCGCGGCATCCTTACCCGCGCGTTCAAGAAATTTACCGGGATGTTTAAATGATTGTGAGTGCGAGTGTGAGTGTGAGCAAGACCGCAAAGGAGCGCGTCACTCAGCTCAAGCCCATACTCCCACTCACACTCACACACGCACTGGCACTCTTATGATCCCAATTAATCGCCAATACGATCGCGCCCCTCACGAAGCGTTAACTCTCAAAGTTGTCGGTATCGGTGGTGCAGGATCCAACATTCTGGATCGCGTGATGCTTGATGGTATTGAGTCTGCTGATCTGGTAGCAATCAACACAGACGTTCAATCGCTAACCGCATCTGTGGCTGCCCACAAAGTGCAGTTGGGTCGTAATTTGACTCGAGGTCTAGGTTCAGGCGGCGATCCCGAAGTGGGTCTGGCTGCCGCAGAGGAAGCTGTCGACGAAATTCGGTCAGTTCTTCAGGGTGGCGCAGTCATCTTTCTCTGTACGGGACTGGGTGGAGGAACAGGCTCCGGCGCTGCTCCGATCGTTGCACAATTGGCCAAGGAAGAGAATGCATTAGTACTGGTCTTTGCCGCCTTGCCATTCAGTTTCGAGGGCCGGCGAAGATGCGCGCAAGCCGAGGAGAGCCTTGAGCGATTGCGTTCGGCAGCGGATGCTGTGGTCTGTTTTGAGAACGATCGAATGGCAGAAATTACGTTGCCGCGGATGGGTATTCATGAAGCGTTTGGTGCGGCCGATCTGACCATTTCGCAAAGCATTCGCTCAGTCGCCACGCTGCTTCAGCATCCAGGGCTCCTGCATATCGGCTTTGATGACATCTGCTCGGTTTTGCGCCATGGCGACGCTCGCGGCCTTTTCGGGTACGGCGATGCCGATGGCGAAAATCGCGCCCACGACGCTCTGGCTAGAGCTTTGAAAAACCCTCTGATGAATCGGGGAGCGTTGTTAGAAGAAGCCTTTAACGCGATCGTCCATATTTGCGGAGGGCCGAATATGACGCTGGGGGAAGTTCAGATCATCATGGAGGAATTGAACCGGCATGTGAATGATCGCACCCAGCTGTTTATGGGAATCGGCGTCGATCCGCGTATGGGGAACCGGCTGTCAGTTTCGATCTTGAGCTCGCTCGGAGAAGAAACAAAACGGTCGAAGGTGCAACCGATTCCGCGCAGATCCGATGATTTGCTTGAGAGGAATTCGGAGTCCCTATCAGAGTTGGCAAGTCCGGCACCTAAGCCTTCCAGATCCCGCTTACGCGCCGCGGCTGAGCCGTTCCCAGCGCAAGGACCCGTCGCTGAAGCGCCACCCCAAAAAATTGTTGCCCCAACCCCGGTTCAACCCGTCGAGCAACCGATCGAACAAGTGTTTGCTCAGGAAGGAGAGGGCTCCCAGCGCGTCCCGAAGCCAGATCCTAAGCCGAAACCACCGCCCACGAAAAAACCGGAAGCCAAACAAGAGACCCTGCAATTTGAGCCGGTATCACGTGGCAGATTTGAAAAGAGCGAACCGACCATCATCGATGGTCAGGACCTGGATGTACCAACATTTCTCCGCAAGGGAGTGCCAAAGAACCGGTGACACACGTGTAAGAAAAGCATGGGCCACACGCCAAGACGCGAAGAATGATCTCACGCCAAGACGCAAAGGCGCTAAGATTAAGAGGGTTTTGGTCTCGAAGCTCGAAATCGTTCCATTACCGGTAGGGTCGCGATTTATCGCGACCTCGTGCGGATCCTCGAAATGATGTTGCTCGAGAGCAATGACAGACCGATCCCGAACTCCCGGCCTCAAACCTCATAACCTTAGCGTCTTAGCGTCTTGGCGTGAGATCCTTCTTCCCGTCTTGGCGTGAGGCCGGCCTAGGCTTCGTACTTCACGTAGCCAGCAACGAACTTTTCGCGGAACTGTGCAAATGTTCCTTCTTCAATCGCATCTCGGATCCGTTGCATCAGATTCAAGTAAAAGTGCAAATTATGGATGGTGATCAGACGAAGCCCTAAAATCTCTTCTGCTTTGATCAGGTGCCGGATATAGCCGCGGGTGAACGTCTGACAGGTGTCGCACGCGCAACCTTCTTCAATTGGTCTCTGGTCCAGACGGTACGGGTTGTTCTTCAAATTCATTGTGCCGGTTTCAGTGAACGCAGTTCCATTGCGCGCTAACCTCGTCGGGAGCACGCAATCGAACATATCAATCCCGCGAGC
>JBPYFC010000232.1:0-3025 GCA_051984705.1 Chthoniobacterales bacterium
TCGTTCTCGTCCTGGATAACCGCGGTGAGGTGCGCGCGGCGTCCCGATGCTCGCCTAAAGAAATCTGTGTAATCCCCCGATTCTGCGTTAACGTTGACTCGCAAACCCTACCCTACCCCCAGCGAGCAATTCCTATGGCGATGAACTTGCAACTACCCGACGGCGTTGAGATTCGCGGAGATATCGTACCGCGAGCAAACGAAATACTAACCCCGGACGCGCTTGAGCTCGTGGCGAAGCTCCATCGCGAGTTTGACGGCCGCCGCAAAGAGTTACTGGCGAAAAGAGCAACTCGCCAGGCCGAGATCGATTCGGGGAAAAAACCAGATTTTCTGCCGGAAACTGAAGAGATTCGAAAGTCGGCCTGGACGGTTGCTCCGATTCCCGCCGATCTCCAGGATCGACGAGTCGAAATTACAGGTCCGACCGATCGAAAGATGATGATCAACGCCCTCAATTCTGGCGCGAAGGTTTTCATGGCCGACTGCGAAGATGCTAATGCGCCGACTTGGGCGAACATGGTCGAAGGCCAAATCAATCTCCGCGATGCGGTTCGGCGAACAATCCAGTTCACTAGTCCGGAAGGGAAAGATTACCGACTCAACGATCAGATCGCTGTACTACTTTTCCGTCCAAGGGGATGGCATCTACCGGAGAAACATGTCTGGATCGATGGCGCACCGGTCTCAGGAGGGCTTTTTGATTTCGCTCTCTACCTTTTTCATAATGCACGCGAGCTCCTCGCAAGAGGCTCAGGTCCCTACTTCTATTTACCGAAAATGGAAAGCCACCTCGAGGCGCGCCTCTGGAACGATGTATTCCGCGTTGCTCAGGAACATATCGGAATTCCTCAGGGCTCAATTCGGGCGACGGTCCTGATCGAGACAATTCTGGCGGCTTTTCAAATGGATGAAATCTTATACGAGCTAAGAGAACATTCCGCCGGCCTGAACTGTGGGCGTTGGGACTACATCTTCAGTTGCATCAAGCGATTCCGCAACAAGCCAGATTTTATTCTGGCCGATCGCGCCCTGGTAACGATGACCACTCATTTCATGCGGTCTTACTCGCTTCTTTGTATCCAGACGTGCCACCGCAGGAACATCCACGCGATGGGTGGAATGGCTGCCCAGATTCCAATTCAGAATGATGAAAAAGCGAATCAAGAGGCATTCGTCAAGGTGCGCGCGGACAAAGAGCGCGAAGCAAATGACGGACACGACGGAACCTGGGTAGCGCATCCCGGCCTTGTGGCAGTTGCGTTAGAAGCGTTCGACAAAGTCATGAAAACGCCAAACCAGATCGATCGGAAACGGGAAGATATCCGAATCACCGCTCAGGATATCCTTCAATTTGGCCCGGAAAAGCCGATTACTGAAGGAGGACTGCGGACCAATGTGAGCGTCGGAATTCAATACCTTGAGGCTTGGCTAGGAGGGTCAGGAGCTGTGCCGATTTTCAACCTGATGGAAGATGCAGCCACTGCAGAGATCTCGCGAGCACAGGTTTGGCAATGGATCCGCAATCAAAGGGGGGTTCTTTCCGACGGTCGTAAGGTCACGAAGGAGCTGTTTCATGAGATCATGACGAGTGAGCTCTCTAAAATTCGGACAGCGATCGGCGACAAGAGATTTAATGGTGGCCGCTATAAAGATGCCGCTCAATTATTTGATTCACTGACGACAAACGACAAGTTCATTGAATTTCTGACCCTTCCCGGATACGAAGCGTTGGAGTGAGTCATTAATAAACCTCAAGATTCGGACCCGCTGGAAATGATTGCGCGACACTGGCGTGGATGGACAAAGAACCAGAACGCGGACGCTTACGAGCGTCTACTGAAGGAAACCATCCTTCCGCAGCTTGCCAAAATAGCCGGATACCGCGGCGCCCATATTCTGCGGCGCGAACGCGAAGAAGAGACCGAGTTCGTCGTAATCAACTTCTTCGAGTCGCTCGACGCGGTCAAAGCGTTCGCTGGCCCAAGCTACGAAACGCCTGTTTTTGAACCGGAAGCGAAGCGACTTCTCTCAAGAATAGAAGACGTAGCGAAACATTACAACGTCGCCGCCAGTCCGTCTTTCAACGGAGAAAATCAACATGCGCACTGACCAATCAAACTCAACGCCCGAGGCACGCTCCGAAGGGAGGCGGTGGGATGATGTTTACAGACACTACACAGAAGAGGACGTTCGACGTTTGAGCGGCACCGTTCGGGTTGAACACACTCTGGCAAAATTGGGAGCGGAACGGCTCTGGGACTTGTTACACAACGAAGAGTTCGTAGCTGCTTTGGGCGCACTGACTGGAAACCAGGCGGTTCAACAAGTAAGAGCGGGCCTCAAGGCAATCTACCTCAGCGGTTGGCAGGTGGCCGCCGACGCAAATCTTGCCGGCCAGATGTATCCAGACCAAAGCCTCTACCCGACCAACAGCGCGCCTGCAGTGGTGAACCGGATCAATCAAGCTTTATTGCGTGCAGACCAGATCTATCACCACGAAGGCAAAGACGGGATCCATTGGCTCGCGCCCATCGTAGCTGATGCAGAAGCAGGTTTTGGTGGTCCGCTCAATGTTTTCGAGCTGGTAAAAGCCATGATCGAAGCAGGCGCAGCGGGCGTCCATCTGGAAGATCAATTAGCGTCGGAAAAGAAATGCGGGCACATGGGTGGCAAAGTTTTGATACCTACCCATCATGCCATCAAACATCTGGTCGCCGCTCGGCTCGCGGCGGATGTCTGCGATGTGCCGACGATAATCATTGCAAGGACAGACGCCAACTCCGCCGCGTTACTCACAAGCGATTACGACGAGCGCGATAAACCGTTTCTTACCGGGGAACGGACTTCAGAGGGATTCTTTCGGGTTCGAGCTGGAATCGATCAAGCCATCGCGCGTGCCAACGCTTACGCGCCGTTCGCGGACCTTCTCTGGTGCGAGACAAGTGAGCCGAATCTCAAAGAAGCCAAGATATTCGCGGAAGGGGTTCACGCTGAACATCCAGCTAAGTTGCTTGCCTATAACT